>NZ_JBPQTX010000056.1:0-29083 GCF_051386555.1 Streptomyces sp. URMC 126 | reverse complement strand
CGTTTCCGCCTTCGGCCCCGGCCCCGGCCCCGTAGAGAGTCTCCAGCGCCCGGTCGACGTCGGCGTCGCGGCCCGAGAGCACCCTCCCGGTCCCGTCCTCGCCGGCCTCCCCACCGAGCACCAGCCGCCAGCGACGCAGCCGCTCGTCGGCGGCGTCGGGGGGCGGGGGCCCCGCGGGGGCCGAGACCGTCGCTGTGGAGGTCATCGGAGTCGCGGTCATCGGGCCCCTCCCCCGGTGAGCGCCGCCCTGCTGCCGGATTCCGCCACCTTCGCCTCCGCTTCCCTTACCCGCAAGGGGAGTTCATCGCCTCGCTCCTCCGCCCTGGCCCCCTCCGTCTCACCGTCCCCATCCCCCTCGTCGTCCAGCCCCAGCAGCAGGCGCATCGTGGGCAGGACGGCCGCGGCGCGCTCCGGGTCCCAGGCCGGTGTGGTGCTCCGGCGTGCCGGCCCGGTGGCACGGCCGTTCGCGATCCGTTCGCCGATCGCGCGGCGGAGGGCCGGCTCGTACCCCGAGAAGGTGCGGCGGAGCAGCGGCAGGACGTCGGCGAACGCGTCGGCGTGGATACCGGTGAGCCAGGTGTCGATCAGGCCGAGCAGCCGCTCGTCGTGGAGGAGCAGCAGTCCGCCGCCGGGCTCGGTGCCGCCGGTGAAGCCCTCGATCCAGGCGGCGGCGTCGGCGGGGGGCACGGCGGGCGAGAGTGCGCGCCCCAGCAGGCGGGCGACCCGGTCGGCGGTCAGGCTCTCCTCGTCGAGCAGGAGCCGGGCCGCCCGGCCGCGGACCTCTCCCGGGAGGTGCTCGCGTTCGGCGAGGGCGGTGAGCACCGCCGTCCAGCGGTCGCCGACGCCGGGGCGCCGCAGCAGGGCCACCGCCCGGTGCACGGCGTCCACGTGCGTCCTCATCCCTCGCGCGGCGTCGCGGTCGAGGCCCGCGCAGGCTGCCGGGAGGCCGACGAAGATCCGGTCGGCGATGCCGGCCGCGACCTCGTCGAGGGCCGCGGTATCCGTCCGGCGCACGTCCCCGTAGCGCGCCGAACGGACCAGGGCGGGCAGGGCCTCGGCGAGGTGCCCGACGTCCGCGTCGAGGGCGGCGCGGTCGGCGAGGGCGCCCAGGACGGCGGGAAGCGCGGCCGGCAGCGCGGCGAGCAGACAGCGTTCGGCCAGGGTGGTGAGGTCGGCGAGGGTGTCCGCCTCGCGGGCGGCGGCCTCCGCGCGGGCGGTCGCGGCGGCCTCGACGGTCGTGCCCCACACGCCCGCTTCGGCGAGCCGGACGGCCAGTTCGGGCCGCCAGGACAGGCGCCACGCCTCACGGAAGGTGCCGAGGCCGGTGCGCGAGGGCAGCGGTTCACCCCAGTCGACGGCGAGGAGACGGAGGCGGTGCAGCAGCCGGCTTCGCTCGACATCCGTGTCCTTGCGCAGGTCCAACTCCCGTTCTTTGACGTCCGCTTCGGGCTTGAGGCGCAAAGTGCGCTGCAGACGCGTGAGATCGCGCCGGAGCGGTGTGGCGGGTGCGCTGTCCGGGACTTCGCCCAGGTCGTCGCCGATGACGAGCCGGTCCCGTACGAGGGCGAGCGGCACGTCGGACCCCTCGCACATCACGGCGCGCACAGCGTCGGTGGTCTCGGTGAGGCCGGGGAGCGGCCGGCCGCGCAGAGCGGCGAGTGTGCCCGCCAGCCGGACGGCTTCGATCACGTGCGCGGACGAGACGGGCCGGCCCTCCTCCCGCAGCAGCCGGGCGACCGTGGTCAGCCAGCGTTCGACCGGCCTGTCCGGGGCCGCGAACAGGTGGGCGTACCAGCCGGGTGAGGTGATCCCGGCGCCGTAACCGCTGTTCCGGGCCAGGCGGCGGTGGGTCCAGGGCACCCAGGAGATCTCCGTCCTGAGCTTCGGCAGCCCTTTGAGCATCCGGCGGTCGGCGGCGACGGGGCGCCGGGCCGCCAGGGCGGGCACGTGCCAGGCACCGCAGACGACGGCGATGTCGTCCCCGAACTCCTTGACCGCCTCGCGGAGCCGCAACCGCATATGGGCCTCCCGCACGGCGTCACCACCCCGGCCCGGCGGCGCTTCGCCCCCGGCCGCCCCCTCCCCGGACGCGGTGCGCAGCACGGTCATGGCCTCGGCGACGGCCTGGAAGGGGGCGAGTGGATCGTCACCGGGCGGGCCGTCGCCCGGCCGGACGGCGCCGCGGTGTTCGACGGCGTCCTCCCACCAGCGTTCGGTGTCGTCGTGCCCCGCGGCCTCCGCCAACAGCGCGAGCGGGTCGGGCGGCGGCGTTTCGACACCGTCCGGCCCGCCGGGACCGGTCGCGTCCCGGAGGGCGAGGGTGTGGGACGCGGGCAGGTCGACGAACCGCACCTCGGCGTCGTGCGCGAGCGCCCAGCGGATGGCGACCCACTCCGGCGAGAAGGCGGCGAACGGCCAGAAAGCGGCCCGGCCGGGATCGTTCGCGGCGTGAGCGAGCAGCGCGACCGGGGGACGCATGCCCTCGTCCGCCGCGCAGCGGACGATCGCGTCGGCCTCGGGCGGGCCCTCGACGAGCACCGCCCGGGGGCGGAGCCGTTCCAGGGCGGCGCGCACGGCACGCGCGGAGCCGGGTCCGTGGTGGCGCACGCCCAGCAGGGCGGGCGCGTTCACGCCGACACCTCGCGGCAGGCGCGGTAGAAGTCCTGCCAGCCGTCCCGCTCCCGGACGACCGTCTCCAGATACTCGTGCCAGACGGTGCGGTCCGACGCCGGGTCGCGGACGACCGCGCCGAGGATGCCGGCCGCGACGTCCCCGGCGCGCAGCACGCCGTCGCCGAAGTGCGCGGCCAGCGCCAGGCCGCCGGTGACGACGGAGATCGCCTCGGCCGTGGAGAGCGTGCCGGAGGGCGATTTCAGTCTGGTCCGGCCGTCCGCCGTCACCCCGTCGCGCAGTTCGCGGAAGACGGTGACGACCCGGCGGATCTCGTCCGCGCCGCTGGGGGCGGCGGGCAGGTCGAGGGAGCGGCCGATCTGGTCGACGCGCCGCACGACGATGTCGACCTCGTCCTCGTGCGTGGCGGGAAGCGGCAGGACCACGGTGTTGAAGCGGCGCCGCAGGGCGCTCGACAGCTCGTTGACGCCCCGGTCGCGGTCGTTGGCGGTGGCGATGAGGTTGAAGCCGCGCACGGCCTGGACCTCCTCGCCGAGCTCGGGGATGGGCAGGGTCTTCTCGGACAGCACCGTGATCAGCGAGTCCTGTACGTCGGCGGGGATGCGCGTCAGTTCTTCGACGCGGGCGGTCATGCCCTGGGCCATGGCGCGCATCACGGGGCCGGGCACGAGGGCGTCCCGGCTGGGCCCGTGCGCCAGCAGCCGGGCGTAGTCCCAGCCGTAACGGACGGCCTCCTCGGGTGTGCCGGCCGTGCCCTGGACGAGGAGGGTGGAGTCCCCGCTGATCGCCGCGGCCAGGTGCTCGGACACCCAGGTCTTGGCGGTGCCGGGGACGCCGAGGAGCAGCAGCGCCCGGTCCGTGGCGAGCGTGGTGACGGCGACCTCCACGACCCGCCGTGGCCCCACGTACTTCGGTGTGATCACCGTGCCGTCCGGCAACACCCCGCCGAGCAGGTAGGTGGCGACGGCCCACGGGGACAGCCGCCACCGCTCGGGGCGGGGCCGGTCGTCCTCCGCGGCCAGGGCGGCCAGTTCGTCCGCGAACGCCGTCTCCGCGTGCGGCCGGATGACTTCGGCGGAAGCCGCCGGGCCGGTGACCGGGCGGGCGGGACGCGCGTGGGCGCCGGGTGTGTCGTAGGTGACGGACGCGTCGGTGGTCGCTGCGGTGTCGTCAGTGGCTGCGGTGTCGACGGCGGCTGTCGCGTCGGCGGGTACGAAGTGGTTTCCGGGCACGGTCACAAGTCCCCCTCGTCGTGCGTTCCGGGCTGTGTCACCACCCTGCACCACACCACTGACAATCCCCCTTGGCGCCAACGAACGTGCAGGTCAGGGCAATTGTCAGTGGCGGGCCCTACCGTCGTGGACATGAATCCGCAGGGGGAACGCCGGACAGTGAACCAGGTGCTCGCGCTGGCGCCGGACTCCGCGTCGTGCACGGCGGGCGGCAGGCTCGCGACGCCCGGCGCGTGGTCGGGGACGGGAGCGCGGCCGGATGTGGTGTGGGGGGAGTGCGCGGGCGGCGCCGGCCGGACGTACCGGACGGCCGTCGACCTCACCGACCCCGACGGACCGGGCTGCGTGTGCGGTTGCCCGAGCCGGAAGGCGCCGTGCGAGCACGCGTTGGGGCTGCTGCTGCTCTGGGCGGCGGGCGACGGGCCCGTCCGCCCGGCGGAAGGGCCGCCGCCGTGGGTGGCCGAGTGGCTGGAGAGGCGCGGGAGACGGGCGGATACCCCGGTTTCCGCCCCCCGCCCGTCCTCACCGCCGGGGGCCGCCGACCGCCGGGCGGCGGAACGCGCGCGCCGGATCGCCGAAGGCGCCGGTGAGTTGGAGCGGCGGCTCGTCGATCTGGTGCACGGCGGGCTGGCCGGTTCCGGCGGTGGCGCGCGCGAGGAGTGGGACCGGGCGGCCGCCCGCATGGTGGACGCCCAGGCACCCGGACTGGCCGCCCGGCTGAGGGATGTGGCCGCCGCTCCCGCGTCGGGCGCCGACTGGGCCTCCCGGCTGCTGGAAGAGTGCGCGCTCCTGCACACCCTCAACCGCGCCTACGCACGCGTCGACCGGCTGCCGAACGGGCTGGCCGCCACCGTGCGGTCACGCGTGGGAATCACCGTCGACTCGGCCGCCCTGCGGGCCTCCACGCCGGCCGTCCGGGACGACTGGCTCGTCCTCTCCCAGGACGACACCTCCGACGACGGCGCACTGATCACCCGGCGCATCAGGCTCCACGGCACGCGCACCGGCCGCTCGGCACTGCTCCTGTCCTACGGAGCGGCCGGCCGGGCACCCGAACTGGCGCTGCCTGTGGGCCTTTCCCTCGACGCCGACCTGCACTTCCACCCGGCCGCCGTGCCCCTGCGCGCCGTGCTCGGGACGCGTCACGCCGATCCGGCGCCCGTCGCCGTACCACCGCCGGGGGTGGGCGTCGAGGCCGCCCTCGCCGCCTACGGAGCGGCGGTCCGCGACGACCCGTGGCTGGAGGCGTGGCCGGTGGTCCTGGACGGGGTGGTTCCCGTCCCGGACCCCGGGCTCGGCCGCCGGCTGGCCGACGCGGCGGGCGAGGCGGCGCTCGTCGTCGACACCGGCCGCACCGACGAGGCGGGCTGGTGGCGACTGGTGGCGGTGTCCGGGGGCGAGCCGGTACGGGTCTTCGGCGAGTGCGGGCACCGCGGTTTCGCGCCGTTGGCCGTCTGGGGTCCGGAGTTGACGCCTCTGCGCCGGTGATCTTCCGGGGACCGTTCGGTCCGGCGCGCGCCCTCGGCCCAGTCACCCGCTTCCTTCTCCGAAAGGTCACCCGTGAACACACCCAGCCACGCGGCTTCCGCCACGCACGTCCCCTGGGACGGCCTCGTCACCGCCGCCCTCATCGGCACCGGCCGGCGTGGCGCGCCGGTCCGGCCGCGCCCCGGCCAGGACCCCGCCCTGGCCCTGCTGGACGCCGCGGCCCTGCACACCGTCCAACGCCGCGCCGCCGCTCTGCCCGCCGCCCCGGGGAGCCGCCCGGAGCCCGCGCCTCCGGATCCTCGTCCGCCGTTGCCCGCGGCCGCCCGGCGACGGCTGGCGCTCCTCCTCGGCGAGCGGGCCGGTGGCGGCGACCGGCGCCGGACGGCGGCCCCCGACCTCGTGGAGCTGCTCCCCCAGTGGCTGGCCGCCGCCAACGGCCACGGGTACCGCCCTCCGGACGCCCTGCTGCCCGGCCTCCTCGACGCCGCCCGGGCCCGCACCGACCTCCGCCCCGAGGCGCTTGCCTTCGCCGGACCACGCGGCCGGTGGCTGGCCGGTCTCAACCCGCGGTGGGCGTACGCGCTCCGCGCCCACGCGGCGGGCCCGGGGCCCGTCACCGGTACACCGGACGCCACGGACCCGGAGGAGCTGCGGCGCCTGTGGCGGGAGGGACTGTTCGCCGAACGGCTGGCCGCCCTCGCCGCGGCACGGCGACGCGACCCGGCCGCGGGGCGCGAGATGGTGGCCGGCACCTGGGCCACCGAACGGGTCGAGGACCGCGAGGCGTTCCTCGGCGTGCTGCGCGACGGGCTCTCCCCGGACGACGAGCCGTTTCTCGAAGCGGCCCTCTCCGACCGGGGCCATTCCGTCCGGGCCCTGGCCGCCGAGTTGCTGGGGAGCCTGCCCGGTTCGGCGCTGACGGCCCGGATGACCGCCCGCGCCCGCACCTGTGTCGCGCTCGACCAGGGCGTCGTCGTGGTCGAAGCACCGCACGAGTGCGACAGCGGGATGCGGCGGGACGGCATCACGGCCAAGCCCCCGTCGGGACGCGGCGCGCGGTCATGGTGGCTGAGCGGGATCGTGGAGGCGACGCCGTTGTCTGTCTGGCCGGCCCGGCTGCGGGTGCCCGGCGCGGCCGAGGCCGTGGCCCTGCCGGTCGCCGACGGCTGGCGGCCCGAATTGCACGCGGCCTGGTGCCGTGCCGCCGTCCGGCAGCGGGACGCCAAGTGGGCGCGGGCTCTGCTCGGCCCCGCCACGGCGCCCCCGGCCCCCGAGGGCGCGCCGGGCCGTGATCCGGCCCGGCTGCTCACCGTCCTCCCGGCGGCCGAACGGGCCGACTGGGTCGCCCGGTTCGTCGCCGCCTACGGGTTGTCGGACGCGTTCCGGCTGATCGGGGTCTGTGCGGTGCCCTGGGCCGAACCGCTCGGGAGGGCCGTGGTGGACGCCTTGGAGATCGCCCGCGACGCCGGCGGCTATCCGTGGAGCTTCAGTGGCGTCATGGGCCTGGCCGAGCGCTGTCTCGACCCGGACCAGGCCGACCGGCTGGCCGTGCCGGCCGCCGCGGGCACCGCGCCGGACGAGGACGCCGCCCCGCCCGGGGCGGCCGGTTACTGGACGGAGGCGTTCCAGCGCCTGGCGGGAACGCTCCGGCTGCGCGCCGTGATGCGGGCGGAGCTGGCGGGATGACGAGCGCCCGGCCGGCCCCGGCCCGCAGGGCGGGCCCGCCGGTGAGAGCCGGCCCGCCGGAGAGGGCCGGCTCGTCAGGCTCCGGCCGCCTGGCGGACGTTGGCGTTGACCCACTCGACGATCGACGTCGTGGTCGCCCCCGGGGTGAAGATCTCCGCCACGCCCAGCTCCTTGAGCGGGGGGATGTCGGCCTCCGGGATGATGCCGCCGCCGAACACCTTGATGTCCTCGGCGTCGCGCTCCTTGAGCAGCTCGATCACCTTGGCGAACAGGGTGTTGTGCGCGCCGGACAGGATGGACAGGCCGATGGCGTCGGCGTCCTCCTGGATCGCGGTGTCGACGATCTGCTCGGGGGTCTGGTGAAGCCCGGTGTAGATGACCTCCATGCCGGCGTCCCGCAGCGCACGTGCGATGACCTTGGCCCCGCGATCGTGTCCGTCGAGCCCCGGCTTGGCCACCACCACACGGATCGGACCGGTCACTCCCATCACTGCCTCCATGTACGACTGCCGTCAGCCGGCCGCGAGGATCCCGTGCCGTGCGGGCCCGGGTGTGAACGAACGTTATCCACAGCATCCCGCAAGCGGTCGTTTCGCGGTGCGGAGGGAGGGGGAAATCACACGTGGGACACCACGTTCGCCGCGACCCGCACCCGCTTCCCGCCCGCCACAGGCCGTACAGCCGACCGGCCGTTGCGCGGCGGACCGCGGAAAGGGCCGCGCAGGGGAGCCGCGACGGGGTCTGCCGCACCGCCGCCGACAGCCGCACGGCGGCGGTGGCCCGGCAGGCGGCGCACAGCTGCCCGTGAGGGCACACGGGGGACAGGGCATCGGCCTGTGTGCCGTTCGGAGGTCGGCCATGGGGGCCTTGCCCGCCTTATCCCTCGTTTCCAGGACTTTCGTCCCCGTGAAGGCGTCCGCCGTTCCCGGGGATCCGCGC
This sequence comes from Streptomyces sp. URMC 126, assembly GCF_051386555.1. NCBI lineage: Bacteria > Bacillati > Actinomycetota > Actinomycetes > Kitasatosporales > Streptomycetaceae > Streptomyces > Streptomyces sp. URMC 126. Next base: position 21,107 of record NZ_JBPQTX010000056.1, on the reverse strand, counting down.
CCGTCGGCCGCCCTGCTGCGGTCGACGGCGCTGGAGCTGGCCATCTTCGCCTGCCACGCGATGCTGTACCCGACGGGTGTGGCGCAGGAACGCCGTCCGCCGCACCTGGTCGCACCGCCACCGGACGGGGAGGCCGACACGCCGGACGGGCGGGTTCCCGTGCTCCTCCTCCATGGATTCGCCGACAACCGTTCGGTGTTCGTCCTGCTGCGCCGCTCACTGCTCCGCCACGGCTGGCGTCATGTGGGCTCCCTCAATCACTCGCTCCTCACCCGTGACATCCGTACCGCCGCCTCGGCCCTGAGCCGGTACGCGGAGGAGTTCCGCGCCCGGACGGGCGCCCCGCGGATCGATGTCGTGGGGCACAGCCTGGGCGGGCTGGTGGCCCGTTACTACGTCCAGCGGCTGGGCGGCGACGCCCTGGTCCGCCGGCTGGTCACGCTCGGCACCCCGCACGGAGGCACCCGGGTGGCCCCGCCGATGTCGGTGCACCCGCTGGTGCGGCAGATGCGCCCGGGATCCGACGTCCTCACGGAGCTGGCCGCGCCGGCCCCCGGCTGCCGGACGCGTTTCGTCGGTTTCTGGAGCGACCTGGACCAGGTGATGGTTCCGGTGGAGACGGCCCGGCTCGACCATCCGGACCTGGTGGTGCGCAACATCCGGGTGAGCGGAGTCGGCCACCTCGCCCTCCCGGTGCACCCGGCCGTGGTGGCGGGCATCCGGCAGGCGCTGGCGTCGTGGGACGAGGAGGACGGTCTCGGCCGGGCGTCCGTCGCATGACTCCCGCGGCCCTTCCCGGATGACGCCCGGCGCCCCTTCGTGTGATGCGCCGAGGACGCCGGATGATGCCCGTCGACCCTCCGGGCAACCTTCGATCGCACCCCACTTGCCCGATTAATGTCGAACGATTTTCGAACGTCAAAGCGACTCAGGCGTGTCCCGTCCACCAAAAGGCGGCTAAATGCCCAGGCTCCCGGCCCGCGAAACGTGAGGAAGATTGTGGCCGTCGCATACCGCCGGGTACAGTCGCCGCTACTTCTCCTGCTCCCGAGGCGAAATGGAAGTGGTGGTGAACGACCGTCACCCATCGGCGGCCCCGGATCCGTCCGTTCCCGCTCCTGATGCAGCATTCGGACACCACCCGTCCCCCCAGCAGTCCACCGCCTACGGCTGGTCCGGACACGACACCGGCCAGTGGGACACCACGAACCAGTGGAACTCCTCCGGTCACACCCAGGTCTGGGACTTCAGTGCGTGCGACACCGGTGCGCAGACCGGCTGGGCGCAGCCCCAGGACGGCACCTGGGCCACCGGCTCCGGCAGCGGCCCCGCCGGCCAGTGGCAGTGGGAGACGGCGAGTTCGACCGGGTGGGGAAACCTTCCTGGTGACGGCTGGAACGGTGACACCTCGGGCCAGTGGGACACCGGGCACTCCGCCCAGTGGGACACCTCGGGCCAGTGGGACACCAGCGGCCACGCCTCGCTGCCGCAGCCCCCGCACCCCCAGGTCCCACAGCAGTCCGTCGATCACGCGATGACCCAGACCTGGGACACCTCGGCCTGGAACGGGCCCGCCGACCCCTGGGCCGGCACCCACACCGCGGAGACGCAGACCTGGGACGCCAGTGCCTGGGCTGAGGCCGCCGCCCCCGCCCCGCCGCACGACCCGACGCTGATGGCCGTCCTCACCGACACCGGCACGGCTGCCGCGCCCGCCGCCCCGGCGCCGGTGACCGATGCCGACACGCGGACCATGCACGCCGTCTTCACCTCCGACGATTTCGCCGGAATCGACCTCACCGCGGACGGCTCCGCCCCGAGCGACTCCGCCGACGTTCCCGCCGCGGACGGTGACGAGGAGAGACACCACGCCGGGGAGCCCACCGGCGAACGCCCGGTCCGCAACCGGCGCAAGGGCGGCGCCCCCCGCTCCGGTTACCGGCCCCGGCGCAAGGCCCTCCTCACGGTGGCCGTGCCCTCGGTCGCCGTGATGGGTGTGGCCGGTGTGGCCGCCGCGACCGTCGCCTCCAACGGAGGGCACGAGACACAGCAGACGCAGGCCGCGTCGGCCCCCGACACGTCCACCGTCAAGCTCTCGGCCGCCAACAACAAGCTGGACACCCAGCTCGCCGGCCTGAGCCGGGGGGCGGACGACTTCGCCACGCGCGCCAACCGCACGCAGGAACGCATCGACCTGCGGCTGCGCCAGGAGGAGGAGCGCAAGCGGAAGGCCGAGGAGGCCGCCCGCAAGGAGGCCGAACGGCCCAAGTTCGCGCTCCCCGTGGCCCAGCACGGACTCAGCGCCTACTACGGGCAGGCGGGCGTCAACTGGATGTCCGTGCACACCGGCATCGACTTCCCCGTCAGTTACGGCACCCCCGTCATGGCGGCCACCGACGGCACCGTCCGCACCCAGTACAACGTCGCCTACGGCAACATGGCCATAGTGACCTCGCCGGACGGGACCGAGACCTGGTACTGCCACCTCAGCAGCACCCGGGTGCGGTCCGGGCCCGTCAAGGCCGGCGACGTGATCGCCTACTCCGGCAACTCGGGCAACTCGACCGGCCCGCACCTGCACTTCGAGGTGCGGCCCGGCGGCTCGGCCGTCGACCCGCTGCCGTGGCTGCGGGCCCACGACCTCGACCCGACCTGATCACCCCAGGGTGGGCGCCGACCACGGGCCGGCGCCCACCCGCCCGTGGGCTACAGCTTCTCGACCGGCGCGTAGCGCAGCAGCAGGCGCTTGGGCTTCTCCTGGCCGAAGTCGATCGTCGCCTCGGCGTTGTCCCCGCTGCCCTTGACCCCGACGACCGTGCCCAGGCCGAACGAGTCGTGGGTGACCCGGTCGCCGATCGCCAGCGACACCACCGGGCGGTCCTTGGCGCGCCGCGTCGCGAACCCGCTCGGCCCCGCCGGACCCCGGCCGCCGCCCCGCGACGACGACGCCGACGCCGACCGGCCGGAGGCGATCCCGGACACCGACGCCGACGGCGTGGCGGGGCCGGTACGTCGCCACTCGACGTACCGGTCGGGGATCTCCTCCAGGAAGCGGGACGGCGGGTTGTACGCGGGCTGGCCCCAGGCGCTGCGCATGCTCGACCGGGTCAGGTACAGCCGCTCGCGGGCCCGGGTGATGCCCACGTAGGCGAGCCGCCGCTCCTCCTCCAGCTCCTTGGTCTGGCCGAGGGCGCGCATGTGCGGGAAGACGCCGTCCTCCATGCCTGTGAGGAAGACGACCGGGAATTCCAGGCCCTTGGCGGTGTGCAGGGTCATCAGCGTGATGACGCCGGTTCCCTCGGTGTCCTCGTCCGGGATCTGGTCCGAGTCGGCGACCAGGGCGACCTTCTCCAGGAACTCGGCGAGGGTGCCGGGCTCGTCCTCGGTCCGCTCCTGCTCGAACTCCAGGGCCACCGCCGCGAGTTCCTGGAGGTTCTCGATCCGGGTCTCGTCCTGGGGGTCGGTGGACGCCTGGAGTTCGGCCAGGTAGCCGGTGCGCTCCAGGACCGCTTCCAGCACGGTGGCCGGTCCGGCGCCGGACTCGACGATCGTACGGAGCTCGTCCATCAGGACGTTGAACCGCTTGACGGCGTTGGCCGAGCGGGCGGCCATGCCGTAGGCGTCGTCGACGCGCCGCAGCGCCTGCGGGAAGCTGATCTTCTCGCGGAGGGCGAGCGCGTCGATCATGGCCTCGGCGCGCTCGCCGATGCCGCGCTTGGGCACGTTGAGGATCCGGCGCAGCGGCACGGTGTCCTCGGGGTTGGCCAGCACGCGCAGGTAGGCGAGGACGTCCCGGACCTCCTTGCGCTCGTAGAAGCGCACGCCGCCGACGACCTTGTAGGGCAGGCCGACGCGGATGAAGATCTCTTCGAAGACGCGGGACTGGGCGTTGGTGCGGTAGAAGATCGCGACGTCGCCGGCCTTGGCGTCGCCGGCGTCGGTCAGCCGGTCGATCTCGTCGGCGACGAACTGGGCCTCGTCGTGCTCGGTGTCGGCCACGTAGCCGGTGATCGCGGAGCCGGCGCCGGCCTCGGTCCACAGGTTCTTCGGGCGGCGGTTCTCGTTGCGCTCGATGACCGCGTTGGCGGCGCTCAGGATCGTCTGCGTGGAGCGGTAGTTCTGCTCCAGCAGGATGGTCGTGGCGTCCGGGTAGTCCTCCTCGAACTGGAGGATGTTGCGGATGGTGGCGCCGCGGAAGGCGTAGATGGACTGGTCGGCGTCGCCGACGACGCACAGCTCGCCGGGGCCCTCCTCGCCCGCCGTCGCGGGGGTGCCCACCAGCTCGCGGATCAGCGTGTACTGGGCGTGGTTGGTGTCCTGGTACTCGTCGACCAGGACGTGCCGGAAGCGGCGCCGGTAGTGCTCGGCGACGTCCGGGAACGCCTGGAGGAGGTGGACCGTGGTCATGATGATGTCGTCGAAGTCGAGCGCGTTGGCCTCGCGCAGCCTCGACTGGTACATCGCGTACGCCTCGGCGAGGGTCTTCTCGAAGCCGTCGGCGGCCTGGGCCGCGAACGCCTCCTCGTCGATCAGCTCGTTCTTGAGGTTGGAGATCTTGGCGCTGAAGGACTTCGGCGGGAACTTCTTCGGGTCGAGGTCCAGGTCCCGGCAGACGAGCGCCATGAGCCGCTTGGAGTCGGCCGCGTCGTAGATCGAGAAGGAGGACGTGAAGCCGAGCTTCTTGCTCTCCCGGCGGAGGATCCGGACGCAGGCGCTGTGGAACGTCATCACCCACATCGCGTTGGCCCGGGGGCCGACGAGCTGCTCGACGCGCTCCTTCATCTCGCCCGCGGCCTTGTTGGTGAAGGTGATCGCGAGGATCTGCCCGGGGTGGACGCCCCGGGCGCCGAGGAGGTGGGCGATGCGGTGGGTGAGGACACGGGTCTTGCCCGAGCCGGCGCCGGCGACGATGAGCAGCGGGGAGCCGGAGTGCACGACGGCGGCGCGCTGCTGCTCGTTCATGCCCTCCAGCAGCGCGGCGGGGTCCACGACGGGGCGCGGGGCGCCGTCGCGGTAGTAGGCCTCGCGGGGGACGGGCGCGTCGAAGGCGCCGCCGAAGAGGTCGTCCGGCAGCGGCTCGGGGGCCGAGTCCTCCGGGGGAGGCGGCTCCTCGTCGGAGGGGACGAGATCCGCCAGGAAGCTGTCGTCAAAGAGGCTGCTCATCGTCATCCGAGTCTAGGCGGCCCCACTGACAACCCGTCCCCCCTCCGGCTTCCGGCCCCTGGGCGGGCGCCGTGGCGCGGGTCACGTCCAGAGGACGGCGATGAAGACGTCCGCCGTGGTCAGCGCCCCGACGGTGCCGAAGGCGGCGGCTCCGACCCGCTCCTCCCCCTCCTGGTCCCGGTTCACGTACACGAGGGCGAGGACCACCACCAGCAGGGTCAGTTTCAGGCCGATCTTGAAGGTGTTCACCGCGTCACCCTGCGCGCGGTGCAGACCGACCAGCGCCACGCCGGTGACCAGCATGGTGAGGGCGCCGTGCAGCATCGAGGGGACCATCCGGGCCTCCCCCTTGCCCATGGCCTTCATCTGGGTCATAAAGCCGCCGAGCAGGGCGGCGACGCCGATGATGTGCAGGCCGATCATGGCGTGAATCAAAGCGTCCATGGAGGCCGACCCTAGCCGGGTGGCCGAGCACCGCATAAACCGGGGTCTTAGCACCAACTGCCCCGTAACCGGGCAAAGATCATCGATTCGGTCACTCCCGAAGCGATTTCTTCCGTGGGGTCGAGGAGTTCGCGGCTCGTCCCAGTCGATTCCTCACCGGTTCCGGCCATTAACAGTCATGTGCGTTACCGGCGGATCTCGCGGTTTAGCGTCCTGCCCCAGACGGCGATGGTCCGGCCCCTTTTCCTTTCCTCCCCTGGCACGGGCCGCCGCCCGAGCCCCCAGCCTGCCACCGGACAGGAAGGAAGTGACGGCCACCGTGGCCTCGCACCGCAAGCCCAAGCACCGCCCGCTCCTCAGCGGCACCGCCCGGACGGCGGCCGGCCTCGCCCTGGCGGGCGCGGCCTCCGTCACCACGCTCGACGGCACCGGACACGCGGCGCCGCGGCGGACCCCGGACGAGGTGAAGGCACAGGTCACGCGCTACTACCGGCAGGCCGAGGTGGCGACGGAGCGGTACAACGGGGTGAAGGAGCGCACGGACCGGGCCCGGGCCGTGCTCGACGGCCTCCAGGACGAAGCCGCCCGCCGGACGGAACGGCTCAACGCCGCCCGCGATGCCCTCGGGTCGTACGCCACGGCTCAGTACCGCGCCGGAGGCATCCCCCCCTCGGTCCGGCTGCTGCTCTCGTCCTCACCGCGGCACTTCCTGGACCAGGCGTCGATGGCCGAGCGCACCGGGGCCCGTGAGGCCTCCGAGGTGGCCCGGGTACGGGAGGAGGTCCGGCAGGTCCGGCAGGTCCGCACCACGGCCGAGGCCAAGCTGCGGGAACTCGAGGCCCAGCGGAACGCGCTCGCGCGCCACCGCCGCACGGTCGAGGCCAAGCTGACCGCCGCACGGGAGCTGCTCCGGACCCTGCCGCCCGCCGCGCGGCCCGCCGACGACGGGCACGAGGACACGAGCGGCGCCCACCCCGCCGGGCGCTCGGCGGCTTCCACGGCGGCGGCGCATCCCGCCGCGGCGCCCGCCGGGCACGCCCCGACGGGCCGCGCGGCACAGGCCGTAGCCTTCGCCTATGGGGCGCTGGGCAAGCCCTACGTCTGGGGCGCCACTGGGCCCTCCGGGTACGACTGCTCGGGGCTGACGCAGGCGGCCTGGCGCGCGGCGGGCGTCGCTCTGCCGCGCACCACCTACACGCAGATCAACTCCGGGCGCCGGGTCTCCCGCTCCCGGCTGGCCCCGGGCGACCTGGTGTTCTTCTACTCCGGGGTGAGCCACGTCGGTCTCTACATCGGCGGCGGAAAGATGATCCACGCCCCGCATCCGGGGGCGCCGGTGAGTATCGCGCCGGTGGCCTCGATGCCGTTCGCCGGAGCGGTCAGACCCGCGTGACGCGCCGGCGCCGGGCGCGGGGCCGGTGACGGCTCAGGGAGTCAGCTGCCGGGTGGTCGGGGCAGTTTGGCCACCTTCTTGCTGCCCACACCGGCCCGGTGGCGGGCCCCGGCCCTACCTCACGAGAGCCGTTCCCCCTCTGTAGAGGGAAGCCGTGTGACTGCGGTGCCCTTCTGTGACAGAAGGTGCCATCTCTCACACCAGGCGCCGGGCCGCCGCCCACCGGGTCAGCTCGTGCCGGTTGGACAGCTGGAGCTTGCGCAGCACCGCCGAGACATGGGATTCGACCGTCTTCACCGAGATGAACAGCTGCTTGGCGATCTCCTTGTAGGCGTAACCGCGCGCGATCAGACGCAGGACCTCACGCTCACGCTGCGTAAGGCGGTCCAGGTCCTCGTCGACGGGCGGGGCGTCGGTGGAGGCGAACGCGTCGAGGACGAACCCGGCCAGCCGGGGGGAGAACACGGCGTCGCCGTCGCGGACCCGGAAGATGGCGGCGATCAGATCGGTGCCGGTGATCGTCTTGGTCACATAGCCCCGCGCGCCGCCGCGGATGACCCCGATGACGTCCTCCGCGGCGTCGGACACGGACAGCGCCAGGAACCGGACCGGCTCCTCGGCGTCCGACATCAGGGCCGAGCAGCGGCGCAGCACCTCCACCCCGCCACCGCCGGGCAGGTGGACGTCCAGCAGGACGACCTCGGGGCGGGTGGCGGTGATGACGGTGACGGCCTGGTCGACGTCGGCGGCCTCGCCGACGACCTCGACGCCCGTCCGGTCGGTGACCCCGATCTCGGCCTGCACACCGGTGCGGAACATACGGTGATCGTCCACCAGGACCACCCGGACCCGTCGGTCCTCCGGCTCGGTCGTCGTCCCGTTCGTCATGACGTCTCTTCCGCCCTCTCCATCTCCAGCTCCACTTCCGTCCCCCCGTCGGGAACGGAGCGCAGACGCGCGGTGCCCCCGTTGCGCTGCATTCTGCCGATGATCGACTCGCGGACCCCCATCCGGTCGTCGGGCACGGCGTCCGGGTCGAAGCCCGGCCCCCGGTCGCGCACCGAGACGAAGACCGTACGTCCTTCGACTTCGGCGTAGACCTGGACCGCCCCGCCCTCGCCACCGTACTTGGCGGCGTTGACCATGGCCTCGCGCGCGGCCTGCATCTGCGCCCGCAGCCGTTCGTCGAGCGGGCAGTCACCGACCACGACCACCTCCAAGGGGACGCCGTGGTGGTCCTCGACGGCGGCGGCGGTGGCCCGCACGGCCTCGGCCAGCGTCTCGGGCTCGTCCGACCCGTCTTTGCCATGACCCTCGGGGTTGTAGAGCCAGGCCCGCAGCTCCCGCTCCTGAGCACGGGCCAGCCGGGCCACCTCCCTGGCGTCGTCGGCGTTGCGTTGTATCAGGGTGAGCGTGTGGAGCACCGAGTCGTGGACGTGGGCGGCGACTTCGGCCCGCTCCTGGGCGCGGATGCGCATGGTGCGCTCGGCGGACAGGTCCTGCGTCATGCGCACCACGGAGGGCCCCGCCAGCAGGGCTATGCCGACGAGGACCGCGAGCGACGCCTGCAGCACGGTGCCCAGGTGCTCGGCCGACCCCTGCAGGACGACGATGCCCGTCACCCCGGCTCCCACCAGCAGGACCCCGGCCGCGCCTCGGGCGAGCGGCAGGACGCGTTTGCGCCGGCTGACCTCCACCCAATGGGCGCGCCGGGCGTTGTCCGCCTGCCGCCAGACCAGGGCCACCCCGGCTCCGATGAGGATCAGCGGCCAGACGTAGACGTTGGCGCGGCCGAGGTGCAACCGGTCCAGGAAGATGGCGGCGCCCACGATGAGGGCGATGAGGGCGAAGACCTGGCCTCGGTCGGGCTTGCGGGCGAACAGGTGCCGCCGCCCGTCCGGCGCCACCCCCGCGTCCGGCCGACGGACCTCCACCCCGCCCACGCCCAGCGGCACGACGAACCAGAAGACCGCGTAGAGCAACGCGCCGATGCCCTGCGCCATGAACAAGGCGACGAAGACCAGCCGCACCCAGGAGACCGGCACCCCCAGGTGCCCGGCGAGGCCGCGCGCCACACCGCCGAGCATCCGGCCCTCGGCGCTGCGGTAGAGCTTGCGCAGGGGCACGGTGTCGGTGGCGGCGGGCGCGTAGGCACCGCCGGCTCGGGGTTGCGTCGTCGATGCGCCGGTCATGGCACGATCGTCACACGGCGTGGCCGTCCGCGGTATCGGGGTCGTCCCTGACCGGACCCCGAGACATCCCCGATTCGTCCCTGCCTTCGTTCCCCCGACCGCCCCTCGTGCGGGCCGCGGCGATCGGCAACGCTCGTCAGCGTCCGAGCACCCGGAACCCGTCGCGGGCGGCGTCGAAGACCGGCCGGTGGCGGTCCCACCCGGCCGAGGGCGCGGAGAGGTACAGGGCGTACTCGGCACCGCCCGCGCGGCCGAAGCCCAGGTCGATGGCCCGGAAGTCGCGGGCGCGCCCCTTGAACGCGAACTCCCAGACGGCGGCCGGGTCACCGCGGTAGGCGGTGGCCTGCATACGGAGCCGCCGGTAGCCGTCGACCTCCGTCCTCACCTGTCGTTCGACGTCCTGCCAGTGCTTCAGCGGATCGGGGCTCGCCAGGTCCAGGACGTTGACCTTGAGGCCGACGAGGCCGGTGGGGTCGATGTAGTTCACCTCGACGGCCGACTTCTCCCGCCGGGTCCAGCCCTTCGGGACCGGGAAGGCGACCCCGAGACGCTTCTCGGTCACCAGGCGGTAGCCGGGCGGCACGGAGGGCGGCGAGGACGCGGAGGGCGTGGGCGGCGTCGACGGGGCCGTGCTCGGCTTCGGCGGCGCCGCCTCGTCCCCCTTCTCGTCGGGCAGGAAGAGATAGGCGCCGACCGCGGTCACGGCACCCAGCACGGCCGCCGCCGCGACCAGGATCCCGGCCCGCCGCCGCCCGCCGGAGCGGCGCCCCGGCACCGGCCGCCCGCCGGGTACGGGCGCGGGCGCGGACACGGCAATGACACCGGAGGCCGGCGCGGGTGCCGGTGCGGACGGAACGACGGCGGTGGGGCCCGTCCGCCCCGGCTCCGGAGCCGCGACGGAGGCGGACGGCTCCGCTCCGGGCAGGGGCCGGGGCGGCGTCAGGCCGGCGGCGGCCTCGGACCGCTCGACGGTCCCGTCCGTCTCCCGCGTCGGATGCCGGACCGTCCCCGGCTCGGCGGCGGGTTCGCGCAGGATTTGTTCGACCAGGTCGGCGGGGGGCCGCAGATCGGGGTCCCGGGAGAGCAGGGTCTCGATCAGGCGGGTCAGCGGGCCGGCGCGCAGCGGGGGTTCCAACGGGTCCACGGCGATGGCGTACGCCGTCTCGACGGGCGTGGGCCGGTGGTACGGCGTCCGGCCCTCGACCGCCTCGTACAGGGTGGCACCCAGCGCCCACAGGTCCGAGGCGGGACCCGGCCGGGCGCCCCGGACGCGTTCGGGCGCGATGTAGTCGATCGAACCGACCATCTCGCCCGTCTTGGTGAGGGTGGAGTTCCCGGCCAGGTGCGCGATGCCGAAGTCGGTGAGCACGACACGGCCGTCGTCGCCGAGGAGCACGTTCCCGGGCTTGACGTCGCGGTGCAGGACGTCGGCCGCGTGGGCGGCCCGCAGCGCGGCGATCATCCCGCGCCCGATCCGGGCCGCCTCCTCCGGCGACACGGGCCCCTGCTTGAGAACGTCGCCGAGGGTCCGCGACGGCACGTGTTCCATCACGATGCACGGCAGCCCCTCGTCCTCGACCACGTCGTGGACGACGACCACGTTGGGGTGGCTGATCCGCGCCGCGCTGCGCGCCTCACGGCGGGTGCGCTCGTGGAGGGTGGCCAGCTCTTCCTCGTCCAGCCCATGGGACACGTGCAGTTGTTTGACGGCGACGCGGCGGCCCAGCAGTTCGTCCTCGGCGAGCCACACGGTGCCCATGCCGCCGCGGCCGATGCGCCGGACCAGCCGGTACCGGTCGGCGAGCAGGCGGCCGGGACGGGCCGGTCCGGGCACGCCGGCCGCCGCACCCGCCGCTGACTCGGACACCGCGCGTCCCTCCGAATGACGACTCTCTGTTCGATGCGCCACCCTAACCGTCCCGATCTCAGGGTCGATCTCAGGGAAGGACCAGGGTCACCACCGATGCCGCTCGACGGCCGCGATTGACACCATGTGCTCATGACCGACGCACCGCCCACCGAGAACCCGCGGCACGGGGACGCGCCACCCGCCGTCTCCCGGCCACCGCTGCGGCGCAGCCGCGACCACAAGGTGCTCTCCGGCGTGTGCGGAGGCCTGGGCCGCTTCTTCGACCTGGATCCTGTGATCTTCCGGGTGGTCCTGGGAGTCCTGGCGGCCACCGGGGGATTCGGCCTCATCGTGTACGGCTTCGCGTGGCTGCTGATCCCTCTGGACGGCGAGGAGGAGAACGAGGGCCGCCGGATGCTGTCGGGCCGGGTGGACGGCCCGGCCCTGACGGCGGTGCTGTGCGCGCTGGTGGGATGCGGGCTGTTCCTGTCCATGCTGAACAACAGCGGTGCCATGTCGTTCTCGATGATGCTGACCGTGGTGCTGGTGGGGACGGCGTACTGGTCGCAGCGGCGGCGGACGCCCGACGCCGACGAGGAGTCGGCCGCGGTGCCGGGTGCCGCGAAGCCGGTGAAGGCGCAGAAGGCGGTGGACGCGCCGCCCGAGACCCAGGCGCCCCCGCCGCCGGCCGGTCCGTCCTGGTGGCGGGATCCGGTCCTCCACGTGGAGGTGGCGGGGCTGCCGTACCACGGCACCGGTTATCTGTGGGGGCCGGACGACGGGCCGGGCGACGCCGCCGCCCGGGGGAAGGAGCGGCGGGCGCGTCCGGTACGGGACGGGCGGCAGCTCGGCGGCTGGACGGCCCTGCTGTCCCTCGTGGCGTTCTCGGCGGGCACGGGGGCGACCTGGCACGGGCATCCCCTGGGCACCTCGCTGGAGACGGGCCTGGCGTGCGCGCTGGCCGTCTACGGGCTGGGCATAGCCGTCAGTTCCCGCTACGGCCGCACCGGTGGCGGGACGGTCACCATGGCGGTGCTGACCGCGCTGCTGCTGGTGGGGGCGGCCGCCCTGCCGAAGTCGGTGACGACGGAGTGGCGCCGGCTGACGTGGCGGCCGGCGAACGCGGCGGAGCTCCGGCCGGAGTACCAGGTCGGCACGGGCGTGGGCACCCTCGACCTGTCCCGCCTCACCTGGCCGGCGGAGAAGGGGCCGGCGGCGGCACGGACGCTGGCCGCCCGCGCCGAGGCGGGCGCCGGACGGCTGACGGTCGTCCTCCCCGATGACGTCACGGCGAAGCTGACCATCGAGGTGGGCGTCGGATACATCAAGCTGCCCGACGACGACCGTGGCGACGTGGACGTCAAGCCCCGCCAGAACAAGCGGGTGACCGTGGCTCCACGGCCGGGGCACAGCTCGCGCGGCACGCTGGAGCTGCGCCTCAAGACCGGTATCGGCGAAGTGGAGGTGACCCGTGCGGCGTCATGAGTTCGAGCCCGGCAAGCTCATCGTCGGACTGGTGCTGCTGGGCGGCGGGCTGGCCTATCTCGGGGCGGCGGCGGGGCGCTGGCACTTCCCCGCCTTCGCGCTGCTGCCCGCCCTGGTCGGCGGCCTCTGCCTCGCGGGAGCGGCCTCGTCCGTCGGCTTCCTCGTGCACCGGCACCGGGCCCGCGCCGGGAAGGAGGCCGGGAGGGAGTAGCAGGAGTAGCGACGAGCCCCCGCACGGCGGACGCCGGCCGCCGGGAGCCACGCCGCTCCCCTTGTCGGCCTCCTTGTGGGCGCGCCGAGCTCAGGTGAACAGGGCGCCCTTCCGGGCCCGCGCCCGGCGGCGGAGGAAGCCGCGCGGACGGACCGCGTCGAGCGAGAGGAACGGCGCTCCCGCGATGACCAGCGGGAGCCACGCCATCAGATAGACCAGGTCGTTGCCGTAGTAGTACGGGCTCGCGGACCAGCTGACCGTCAGCCAGAGGGAGAGCGAGATCAGGGCGCCGCCGGCCGCCGCCACGCGGGCGAACAGCCCGAGCAGCGTGGCGGCCCCCACGGCCACCTCGCCGATGCCGATCGCCCAGCCGAAGCCGACCGGGCTGTGCAGCCCCAAGTCGACCAGCCAGGGGGCGCCGGCGCCGTCACGGCAGGAGCGCATCAGCTCTCCGAGGGAGCCGGGGCCGTCGCTCGCGAGGAACGCCGCGTCGGTGAGCTTGTCGAGCCCCGCGTAGAGGAAGGTGACGCCGAGGAAGAGTCGCAGCGGCAGCAGCGCGTACCGGGAGGCCGAGGGACGCCGTCCCGTACCTCCGCTCACCGTTTCTCCTCGCCCCAGGAGTGTCATGCCGTCCACCGCTCCTCTCGCTTCCCGGCCCGGGCAGCGCCTGTCCGCCCGCGCCCCGGTCATGCGTCGTACGGCTCCCGACCCTACGCATCTCCGTCACACGGCGCCGGAGCGCCGCGGTCCGCTGGGCGGGACCGGCGCCCCGTCCCATGGCGGGAGGGGCGGGGCTTTCGCGAGAGGAACGGCCTGGAAACGCCGTGCCGCCCTTCGTCCACAGCTGTGGACGAAGGGCGGCACGGTCGGGGCTCGGAGAGAGGCCCGGGCCTCAGGGAGCGGTCACTCCCACTCGATCGTCCCCGGCGGCTTGCTGGTCACGTCGAGGACGACGCGGTTGACGTCGCGGACCTCGTTGGTGATGCGGGTGGAGATCTTCGCCAGCGTCTCGTACGGCAGGCGCGACCAGTCGGCCGTCATCGCGTCCTCGGAGGAGACCGGGCGCAGCACGATCGGGTGGCCGTAGGTGCGGCCGTCGCCCTGGACGCCGACCGAGCGGACGTCGGCCAGCAGGACCACCGGGCACTGCCAGATCTCACGGTCGAGACCGGCGGCCGTCAGCTCTTCGCGGGCGATGGCGTCGGCCTCGCGCAGCAGGTCGAGGCGCTCCTTGGTGACCTCGCCGACGATGCGGATGCCGAGGCCGGGGCCCGGGAAGGGCTGGCGCTGGACGATCTCGTCCGGAAGGCCGAGCTCCTTGCCGACCATGCGGACCTCGTCCTTGAACAGCTGGCGCAGCGGCTCGACGAGCTTGAACTCCAGGTCCTCGGGGAGGCCGCCCACGTTGTGGTGGGACTTGATGTTGGCGGTACCCGTACCGCCGCCGGACTCGACGACGTCGGGGTAGAGGGTGCCCTGGACCAGGAACTCGACGGGCTGGTCGTCCGGCGCCTCGGCGACGATCTCGGCCTGCGCCTGCTCGAAGACCCGGATGAACTCCCGGCCGATGATCTTCCGCTTCTCCTCGGGGTCGGAGACGCCGGCGAGGGCCTTCAGGAAGCGCTCCTGCGCGTCCACGACCTTCAGCTTGACGCCGGTCGCGGCCACGAAGTCCTTCTCGACCTGCTCGGTCTCGCCCTTGCGCATCAGGCCGTGGTCGACGTAGACGCAGGTCAGCTGGGAGCCGATGGCCTTCTGGACGAGGGCCGCGGCGACCGCGGAGTCCACGCCGCCGGACAGGCCGCAGATGGCGCGCTTGGTGCCGACCTGCTCGCGGATGGCCGCGACCTGCTCCTCGATCACGTTGCCCGTGGTCCAGGTGGGCTCGATGCCCGCGCCCCGGTAGAGGAAGTGCTCCAGGACCTGCTGGCCGTGGGTGGAGTGCATCACCTCGGGGTGGTACTGCACGCCGTAGAGCTTCTTCTCGTCGTTCTCGAAGGCGGCGACCGGCACCAGGTCCGTGGACGCGGTGACGGTGAAGCCCTCGGGCGCGGCGGAGCAGGCGTCGCCGTGCGACATCCACACCGGCTGCTCGGCCGGGGTGCCCTCGAAGAGGGTGGAGGACGGCCGGGAGACGGAGAGCGGCGTACGGCCGTACTCGCGGGCGCCGGTGTTGTCGACCGTGCCGCCGAGGGTCGTCGCCATCAGCTGGAAGCCGTAGCACATGCCGAAGACGGGGACGCCGGCCTCGAAGATCTCACGGTCGAGGGTCGGGGCGCCCTCTTCGTAGACGGACGAGGGGCCGCCGGAGAGGATGATCGCCTTCGGCTTGCGGGCGAGGATCTCGGACACCGGCGTGGTGGACGGGACGACCTCGCTGTAGACCCGGGCCTCGCGGACGCGGCGGGCGATGAGCTGGGCGTACTGCGCGCCGAAGTCGACGACGAGGACCGGCTCCGCGGTGTTGTCGTGGGCGGCGGGGGGTGGTGCTGCTGACACGGGAGCGGCCCTTCCGGCGGTCGAGGGTGGGGGTCTCTATTTGTCGATTCTACCGGGAAGGGGGTGGCCGCTTTTGTCTCACCATCCGAATGAGGTTGGCTCCCGGACCCCCCGAGGTCCATACTGTCCGCCATGCGTCAGCACTCGACCTTCGTCTTTACCTATGGCACCGGCCCGTCCGGCTGCCATGGTCGTGCTGCTCAGCGATAGAACAGCGACTTCCACGAGCGCCCCGGGCCGGCCAAGGCCCGGGGCGCTCGTGCGTTTCTCCCCAGGGCCGCCGCCGGCGCCGGGCCCCGGCCCCAGGAGAACACCGACATGAGCACCCCCACCGCCGCCCCCGCCACCCCCGTGACCGACACCGGCGCCCGCACCGACGAGGCCGCCCGCCTGATCACCGGCGCCCGTGAGCGCATCGACGGCCTCGACGACAGGATCATCGGCCTCGTCCAGGAACGGATGGCCGTCTCGGAGGAGATCCAGCGCGAGCGCATCGCCTCCGGCGGGCGGCGCGTCAACCTCTCCCGCGAGATGGAGATCCTCTCCCACTACAGCGACCGCCTCGGCAAGAACGGCACCGTCCTCGCGATGACCCTGCTGGACCTCTGCCGCGGCCGCGTCTGACGCTCCCCGGTACGGCCGCCCGGACCGCCGGCCTCCGCGGGCGCGCGGCGGAAACCCGCCGCCCGTCCCGTCACCCGTACGGCGCGTGACCGGGCGCGGACCGCCTTCGTTGGAGTCGGTGTCCGCGCCAGCCAGGAGCGGCCCACCTGAATCCACGCGTGGTCTCCGCCCCTGTTCACCTGGGCGCCCGGCACCGACAGGGCGGATTCCACCGGAGTGTGAGACGCGCGCCGACGCGCGTCGTGGGACCTCACTCCGGTGGTACGGCGGCCGGTCGGCAGGGGACAGCAGCCCGGCCGCCACCATGGAACGGTCGGTTCCGGGGACGCCTGGAACCGACCGTATCCACCCTGAAGGTTGCGTTCGACGCGGTTCATACCCCACGATGCGAAGAGGGCACCAATTCCCTTGGTCCGTACCGCCATTGGTCGGACCACCGGAAGCGAGCCCCCGCACCGGCCTCGCACTCCGGGACGACACCGTTCCGGCACCGCACCACCCGAGGACCACGGCGCTCCCCCCGGCGCCGTTCCGCGGCACCGGTCTCCGCCCTGTTCACCGGTGCCGGCTGTCAAGGGCCCCGTGGCCGTCCGCACGCCCCCGCGTAGACGGTCCGGGGCCCTTCGCCTGCCGTGCGCCGTGCGCGACCGGTCACGCGCGGCGCACGGCGCCCGTCCTCACTCCCGGGGCGCGCGCGGCACCGGCGGTACGGGCAACAACGGCAGCCGCAGCGCCCCGAACGCGTCCTTGGGCACCGCCGGTTCACGCGGTTCCACGGCGGCGACGCGCTCGTACGCCCTCCCCTGCGCCGGCCGCGGGTCGGCCTCGCCCTTGTTGGGCCAGAAGGACATGGCGCGCTCGGCCTGGGCGGTGATGGTCAGGGACGGGTTGACGCCGAGGTTGGCGGTCACCGCGGAGCCGTCGACCACCGAGATCGACGGATGACCGTAGACGCGGTGGTACGGATCGATCACACCCCGGTCGGGACCGGAACCGATCGTGCAGCCGCCCAGGAAGTGGGCGGTCAGCGGGGTGCCCATGAGCTCGCCGACATTGCTGCCGGCGAACCCGTTGATCTCCTCGGCGATCCTGGTCGCCGCCTCCGTCGCCTCCGGGATCTGCACCGGGTTGGGCGCCCCGTGCCCCTGTCGCGCGGTGAGCAGCCCCCTGCCCGGGCCGCGCCGGCGCCGGTAGGTGGTCAGGGAGTTGTCCACGGACTGCATCACCAGGCCGATGATCGTCCGCTCCGACCAGCGGCGCTTGGAGAACGACCGCAGCAGGATGACCGGGTGGCGCGCGCAGGACGCCGCGAAGCCCAGGACGCGCGGTACCGCCCGGCCGGCGAGCGGGACCAGCGGGATGGACAGGAAGCCCATCGCGTTGGACCCCTTGCCGTAGCGGACGGGCTCGATGTGGGTGTTCTCGTTGGGGTGCGCCGACGAGGTGATGGCCACGCCGCGGGTGAAGTCCACGCGGGTGCCGTGCACTTCGCGGTAGCGGCGGTCGTCGGTCTGCGCGCCGAACAGCGCCTCGGAGTTCGTCCTGGTCAAGTGGCCCAGCCGGGGGGAGAGCCGGGGCAGCAGGCCGCGGTCGCGCATGGTGTGCAGCAGGGTCTGGGTGCCGTAGGTGCCGGCGGCGACGACCACGTGTTCCGCGCGCAGCACCCGGGGCGGGGCGCCGCGCCGCCGGTCGCTGGGGACGGTGACCACGCGGCAGCCGCCGTCGCGGAGTTCGCTCAGCGCCACGACCTTGGTCAGCGGGTGGATCACGGCGCCGGCCCGTTCGGCGAGGTGGAGGTAGTTCTCGTTGAGGGTGTTCTTCGCGCCGTGCCGGCAGCCGGTCATGCACTCGCCGCACTCGGTGCAGGCGGTGCGCGCCGGTCCGGCGCCCCCGAAGTAGGGGTCGGGGACCTCGGTGCCCGGCGCGACCGGGGTGTTGCCCTCGCCGTCCTTGCCGTCGCCGAAGAAGACGCCCACCGGGGCGGCGTGGAAGGTGTGGCCGTAGCCCATCCGGTCCGCGGCGGCCTTGAGGTGGACGTCCGCCGGTGTCGTCGTGGGGTTGAGCCGCACGCCGAGCATGCGCCGGGCCTGCTCGTAGTAGGGCTCCAGCTCCTGCCGCCAGTCGGTGATGTCCGCCCACTGCGGGTCGGTGAAGAAGGACGGCGGCGGGACGTAGAGGGTGTTGCCGTAGTTGAGCGAGCCGCCGCCGACGCCGGCCCCCGCGAGGACCATCACATGGCCCAGTACATGGATGCGCTGGATGCCGTAGAGGCCGAGGGCCGGCGCCCACAGGAAGTTCCGCAGGTCCCAGGAGGTCCTGGGCAGGGAGTCGCGGGTGAAGCGCCGGCCGGCCTCCAGCACCCCCACGCGGTAGCCCTTCTCCGACAGCCGGAGGGCCGATACCGCGCCGCCGAAACCGGATCCCACGACGATGACGTCGTAGTCGAACTGTGCCACCAGTGCCTCCGTGTCGGGGTCGGGGTGTGCGGGGCGGCGCGGCCGGGTGCGTCAGCGCAGGCGGAGGGCCTTCAGCGCGCGCAGGCCGCCGGTCATCAGCCGGGCGTACGCGGCGTCGTCCAGCCCGAAGGCGGGCGCGAGCGGCACCAGCCGCTGGTGGGCGACGGTCTGCGCCTCGGTGTACTTGAGGATGCCCTCCGCGCCGTGCCGGCGGCCGAGGCCGGACTCCCCCATCCCGCCCATGGGCGCGGCGGCGCTCCCGTAGGCGGCGGCGTAGGCCTCGTTGACGTTGACCGTGCCGGCCCGCAGCCGGCCGGCGATCTCCCGGCCGCGCCGGCCGTCGCGGGTCCAGACGCTGGCGTTGAGGCCGTACGGCGTGGCGTTGGCGAGGCGGACGGCCTCGTCCTCGTCCTCGAAGCGGTAGACGGAGACGACCGGGCCAAACGTTTCCTCAGCGCACACGGCCATCGGGGTGTCGACGCCCTCCAAGATGGTGGGCTCATGGAAGAGGGGGCCGATGTCGGGCCGGGGGCGTCCGCCGGCGAGGACGGTGGCGCCCTTGGCGACGGCCTCCTCGACGTGCCGGACCACCGTCTCCAGTTGCCGCCGGGAGGTCAGCGACCCCATGTCGGCGCCGTACGACAGGGAGGCGCCGAGCCGCAGGGCGCGGGTGCGGGCCGTGAAACGCTCCAGGAAGGCGTCGGCGATCGAGTGGTGGACGTACAACCGCTCTATGGATATGCACAGTTGCCCGGCGGTGGAGAAGCAGCCGCGGATCGCGCCCGCGGCGGCCTTCGCCACGTCGGCGTCGCGCAGGACGAGCATGGCGTTCTTGCCGCCGAGCTCCAGTGAGGCGCCGACCAGGCGGGCGGCGGCGCGTTGTGCGACGTCGCGGCCGGTGCGGGTGGAGCCGGTGAAGGTGACGTAGTCGGCGTGGGCCACGACCTCGGGGCCGATGACCGGTCCCTCGCCGAGGACCACCTGCCAGAGCTCCTCCGGGAGCCCCGCCTCGATCAGCAGCTCGCGGGCCCACAACGCGGTGAGGGCGGTTTCGGTGTCCGGCTTCATGACCACCGCGTTGCCGGCGGCGAAGGCCGGGAGGGCGTCGCCGACGGACAGTTCCAGCGGGTAGTTCCAGGGGGCTATCTGGCCCACCACGCCGCGGGGGCGGCGGAGTTCGGTGACCTTCGTGAGGAGGGGCAGCACTCCCGTGTGTGCCTTGGGGCGCAGGTGGGCGGGGGCGACGCGGCCGTAGTGGCGGGCGGCGACGGCGACGGCCTGTATCTCCTCGTGCGCGTGCAGCCGGGCCTTGCCGGTCTCCAGCTGGATGAGGTCCAGGACCTCGGACTGTCTGCGCAACAGCAGGTCGTGGAAGCGCAGGAGGACGTCGGCGCGCCGGCGTACGGGCACTTCCGCCCACCGGCGCTGGGCCTCGCGCGCCCGCTCGAACGCCGTCGCGACGTCCTCGGGGGTCGACTCCGGGAGCCGGGCCAGCACCTCCTCGGTGAACGGGGTGTGGTTGGCGGTGGTGCCGGAACCGGTCACCCCGCGGGTGAGGCGGGCGACGAGCGCCGGGGTGACCACGTCGGCCGCCGTCCGGGTGTCCCGGGCCGGGGCGACGGGGTTGCCCCCGAAGTCCGCCGGGGTCCGCGTCGTCACTGCTGTGCTGTGCCGCGAGTCCGTCATGGGGGCGAGCGTAGGCGGGGGCGCGCTCTTTTGGATACCCGCAAGTAGCTTGTTTTCACCGGTCATCCACAATCACGCCAGTGGTTGGTGGCGCGATTGTGGCGGTCCGCGCGGCCTCGGATCCGCGGCGCCGGAACCGGCGGACGCGGCCGCCCGGCGGCACCGGGCGCTGCCGTCCGGGCCGCCGGCGCGGCCGTCCCGCCGGGCCGAACGCCGTTACCCGGACCGGGCGAAGCTGCCGAGGACGGTGTCGAAGTGACGGCGTCCCTCCGCGGCCCGGGCGGCCGGGGCGGACACCCACACGTCGTACATCCTGCCGCCCTCGTTCCAGCAGACGTCCTCGGTGCGCCGCGGACCGGACGTGTCCTCGAAGCCGTTCCAGGTGAACTCCCAGGAGGCCGCCTGGTTTCCGTTGTGCGTGGTGCGCGCCACGCGGCCGTCGCGGTAGCCCGGGTAGCGGTCCGGCGCCTGCGAGGCGGAGTCGCGCATGAAGCCGATCGGGCCGCCCTCCTTGGGGTCGGAGACGAGCACCCCGATGCGGAACTCCTTGTCCGGCGAGTAGTAGAAGACGCGCGGCGGTTCGAACGAGCGGGTGTACCCGTCGGGGACGGCGAGCGTGAAGCCCGCCGGGTCCCGGACGACGTGGTAGCCCGACGGTGCCTTGTCCGCGTCGGGGGACGCCGACGGGGCCGGTGAGTCGGCCGGGGGGCTCGCCTCGGGGGTCCCGGCGGCCGGGCCCGAGGCGGAGGGCCCGTCGGCGGGCCGCTGCGGCGCGGGGCGTCCGGACGCGTCGGAGGGCCGCGCGGCCGGCGGGCGGGCGACGACGCTGCGGCTCGTGACGGGCCCGCGGGCGTCGTCCCGCTCCCCGTCGTCGCGGAGCACCAGCCAGGCCGCCGCCCCGGCCCCCAGCCCGGCCAGGGTGACCAGGGCGACACCGGCCAGGACCGCCGTACGGACGCGTACGGTGCGGCGGGGCCCGCCCGGCGGACCGGGCGGCGGGGCGAACGCCGCCGGGGGCGTCGCGGCGGGCGTGCCCGGCGGCGTGGCGGAGCGCGCCGGCTCCGGCGCGACGGCGGCGGGAGCCGGGGTGGTCGGGGAAGCGGGG
>NZ_JBPQTX010000055.1:0-29179 GCF_051386555.1 Streptomyces sp. URMC 126 | reverse complement strand
GTCCTCAAACGCCGGACCGGATATCAAGCCCGTCCGGCGTTTGAGGACGAGCGGCGGAGCCGCGATCAGCGGGGTCTGGGGCGCAGCCCCAGGAAACGGTGAAAGGGCGGGACCGGGGCACCCCCACCGCGCCAGCGGGCAATCCGTTTCGCGGCGGACGCCCGCCGCGCCATAGGATTGGCCGCGAAACCTACACACTCCACCCTGAGGATCGCTGCATGCCTGGCATCACGCGCGAGGAGGTCGCCCACCTCGCCCGGCTGGCGCGCCTGGAGCTGAAGGGCGAAGAGCTCGACCACTTCGCCACTCAGCTCGACGACATCATCGGCGCGGTCGCCCGCGTCTCAGAGGTCGCCGACCAGGACGTCCCGCCGACCTCCCACCCGCTGCCGCTGACCAACGTCATGCGGCCGGACGAGGTCCGTCCGTCGCTCAGCCCGGAGGCGGCGCTCTCCGGCGCCCCCGCTCAGGAGCAGCAGCGTTTCAAGGTGCCGCAGATCCTGGGTGAGGAGTGACCGAGATGACCACCGAACTGATCAAGCTGACCGCCGCGGAGATCGCCGAGAAGATCGCCGCCGGTGAGGTCACGGCCGTCGAGGTCACCGAGGCCCACCTGGCGCGCATCGAGGCCGTCGACGAGAAGGTGCACGCCTTCCTGCACGTCGACCGCGAGGGCGCGCTCAAGCAGGCGCGCGCCGTCGACGAGAAGCGCGCGCGGGGCGAGAAGCTCGGCCCGCTGGCCGGCGTCCCGCTGGCGCTGAAGGACATCTTCACCACCGAGGGCATCCCGACCACCGTCGGCTCCAAGATCCTCGAAGGCTGGATCCCGCCGTACGACGCGACGCTCACCAAGCGCCTCAAGGACGCCGACGTCGTCATCCTCGGCAAGACCAACATGGACGAGTTCGCGATGGGCTCCTCCACGGAGAACAGCGCCTACGGCCCGACCGGCAACCCCTGGGACCTCACCAAGATCCCCGGCGGCTCCGGCGGCGGCTCGAGCGCGGCCCTCGCCTCGTACGAGGCCCCGCTCGCCATCGGCACGGACACCGGCGGCTCCATCCGCCAGCCCGCCGCCGTCACCGGCACGGTCGGCGTCAAGCCCACCTACGGCGCGGTCTCCCGCTACGGCATGGTCGCCTTCTCGTCCTCCCTCGACCAGGGCGGCCCCTGCGCCCGTACGGTCCTGGACGCGGCGCTGCTGCACGAGGTCATCGCGGGCCACGACCCGCTGGACTCGACGTCCATCGACGCCCCGGTCCCGCCGGTCGTCGAGGCCGCCCGCAACGGCAGCGTCGAGGGCATGCGCGTCGGCGTCGTCAAGCAGTTCCGCGGCGAGGGCTACCAGGCCGGCGTCCTCCAGCGGTTCGACGAGTCCGTCGAGCTGCTCCGCGAGCTCGGCGCCGAGATCGTCGAGGTCGACTGCCCCTCGTTCGACCTCGCCCTGGCCGCGTACTACCTGATCGCGCCGTCCGAGTGCTCCTCGAACCTGGCCCGGTTCGACGGCCTCCGCTACGGCCTGCGCGCCGGCGACGACGGCACCCGCTCCGCCGAGGACGTCACCGCCCTCACCCGCGAGGCCGGCTTCGGCCCCGAGGTGAAGCGCCGCGTGATGCTCGGCACCTACGCGCTGAGCTCCGGCTACTACGACGCGTACTACGGCTCGGCGCAGAAGGTCCGCACCCTCATCACGCGGGACTTCGAGAAGGCGTTCGAGCAGGTGGACGTGATGGTCTCGCCGACCACGCCGACCACCGCCTTCGCGATCGGCGAGCGCGCCGACGACCCGATGGCGATGTACCTGGCGGACCTGTGCACCATCCCGACCAACCTGGCGGGCAACGCGGCCATGTCGCTGCCGTGCGGCCTCGCCCCGGAGGACGGACTGCCGGTGGGGCTCCAGATCATCGCCCCCGCCATGAAGGACGACCGGCTCTACAAGGTCGGTGCCGCGGTCGAGGCCGCGTTCACCGCCCGCTGGGGCCACCCGCTGCTGGAGGAGGCACCCGCACTGTGAGCACCGCTAGCGAGAACAAGAGCAAGGGCAGCGCGCTGAAGAAGGCCAAGGGCTTCAAGAAGTCCAAGGCCGGCACGTACCTGTCCATCGGCACGACCCTGTTCGGCGCGGTCAGCGTCGTCAAGCAGGCGAAGACGGCGCGCGGCGAGCAGGACACGCTCCAGCTCGTCGACGCGGTCGTCTCGGCCGCCGCCATCGTCACCGGCGTCGCTCTGCTCGTCCGCGAGCTGCGCCGTATGAAGAGCGACGACGTCCTCGCGGGCTGAGCCGGGACTGAGAGGTAAGTTTTCCGTGACCGTCACTGAACTGGTGTCGTACGAGGACGCGTTGGCGTCCTACGACCCCGTCATGGGCCTGGAGGTCCATGTCGAGCTCGGCACCAAGACCAAGATGTTCTGCGGGTGCTCCACGGAGCTGGGCGCCGACCCGAACTCGCAGACCTGCCCCACCTGCCTCGGCATGCCCGGCGCGCTCCCGGTCGTCAACGCCGTCGGCGTCGAGTCCGCGATCAAGATCGGTCTCGCGCTGAACTGCGAGATCGCCGAGTGGTGCCGCTTCGCCCGGAAGAACTACTTCTATCCGGACATGCCGAAGAACTTCCAGACCTCCCAGTACGACGAGCCCATCGCCTTCAACGGCTACCTGGACGTCCAGCTGGAGGACGGCGAGGTCTTCCGCGTGGAGATCGAGCGCGCCCACATGGAGGAGGACACCGGCAAGTCCACGCACGTGGGCGGCGCCACCGGCCGTATCCACGGCGCGTCCCACTCCCTGCTCGACTACAACCGCGCCGGCATCCCGCTCATCGAGATCGTCACCAAGCCGATCCAGGGCGCGGGCGCCCGCGCCCCCGAGGTCGCCAAGGCGTACGTCGCCGAGCTGCGCGAGCTCATCAAGGCGCTCGGCGTCTCCGAGGCCCGCATGGAGATGGGCCAGATGCGCTGCGACGTCAACCTGTCGCTGCGCCCGAACGGCACCGAGAAGTTCGGCACCCGCTCGGAGACCAAGAACGTCAACTCGCTCCGCAGCGTCGAGCGGGCCGTCCGGTACGAGGTCATGCGGCACGCCGCCGTGCTGAACTCGGGCGGCACGATCGTCCAGGAGACGCGCCACTTCCACGAGGACGACGGTTCCACGACCGCCGGCCGCATCAAGGAAGAGGCCGAGGACTACCGCTACTTCCCCGAGCCGGACCTGGTGCCGGTGGCCCCCTCCCGCGAGTGGGTCGAGGAGCTGCGGGCGACCCTGCCCGAGCTGCCGCGCGTGCGCCGCAACCGCCTCCGCGAGGAGTGGGGGATCAGCGAGCACGACATGCAGTCGATCCTCAACGCGGGCGCGGTCGACCTGATCGTCGCCACCGTCGAGGCCGGCGCCGACTCCGCCGCCGCCCGCAAGTGGTGGATGGGCGAGCTGGCCCGCCGCGCCAACGAGGGCGGCACCGAGCTGGCCGCCATGCCGATCACCCCGGCCCAGGTGGCCCGGGTGGCCGCGCTGGTCGCGGACGGCTCGCTCAACGACAAGCTGGCCCGCCAGGTCATCGAGGGCGTGCTTGCCGGCGAGGGCGAGCCGGACGTCGTCGTCGAGAAGCGCGGTCTGAAGGTCGTCTCCGACGAGGGTGCCCTCGGCACCGCCGTGGACGAGGCCATCGCGGCCAACGCGGCCATCGCGGACAAGATCCGCGGTGGCAAGGTCGCGGCGGCGGGCGCGCTCGTCGGCGCGGTCATGAAGGCCACGCGCGGGCAGGCGGACGCGGCGCGCGTTCGTGAGCTGATCCTTGAGCGCCTCGGCGTGACCGAGTGATCGAGCACAACCCGGAGCAGCCGGGCGTCCAGGGCTGACGCCGGCGGGTTTCCGCGTGAGGGCCGCTTCCCGGTGGGGAGCGGCCCTCTTCGCGTTGCCGCCGAGCGACGTATTGGCTGACAAGTCGCATTTGGCCGGATTCGCTCGATCGCTTCCCCGCCCGCCGGAACGGTCCGGCATGATCCGGGGCAACGGGCCGGACCGCGTGCCCGTACTCCATGGCTGGGGGTAGCAATGCGACGGTTGAGCACTGCGCTGGCCGCGCTCCTGCTGGCGGGCGCCGGGCTGGTGACGGCCACGGGGGCCATCGCGTCGGAGGCCGCGCCGGACGCGTCGAAGCCCGCGAACGGCGGCACCACGGACTCGGCGGACTGCCGGATCGGCTGGGGGAGCCGCCCCAGAAGCCACCCCGACTCCGAGTACCACCCGCTGACCGACATCAGGACCGGCCGCCACCGCTGTTTCGACCGCATGGTCTTCGACGTCCACACCTCGCACGGTCACCCGATCGGGTACCACGTGGGGTACGTCGACAAGCTGTATCAGGACGGTTCCGGGGACGTCGTCACCGTCGGCGGGGGCGCCGTCCTGGAGATCCGGGTGGCCGCGCCGAGCCACGACCCGGAGACCGGCGGCGCGCGCTACCCCGCGCGCGCCGGCCATCCGCTGCCCGGCGTGGACCTCACCGGCTACCGGGCGTTCCGCGAGGCCCGTTTCGTGGGCAGCTTCGAGGGCGACACGATGGTGGGCCTGGGGCTGCGGGGACGGCTGCCGTTCCGGGTGTTCCAGACGGGCAACCACGTCGTCGTGGACGTCGCCCATACGTGGCACACCTTCCGGTAGGAGCCGCCGTGCCGTGAGGACGGAGGGCACGGGCGTGGCCCCTGTGGTGTGACCCACAAAAGGGACAAACGATCTCCGGGAGCTGTCAGAGTGGACGGCCGGAGGCCCGCATAATGCGGCCGTCCGCCCCTCTCCGCCGCAGCGCTCGATCACCGCGGGTCCCCCCGGCGCGCGCCAAGCGGTACGACTCCCCGGAAAGCAGGGAATGACCGCTCTCGCCCGGTGGTGCCTGCGCCGCCGTCTCGCCGTCGTCGTCCTGTGGCTCGTCGCCCTCGCGGGCACGGCCGCCGCGGCCGCGCTGGCCGGTTCCTCCTACTCCGAGGACTACCGGGTGCCCGGCACCGAGTCCGGCCGCGCCACCGCCCTCCTGGAACGGGACTTCCCCGGCCGCGGCGGCGACGACACGATCGTCTGGCACACCACGTCCGGCACCGTCCGCTCCGCCGACGTCCGGCAGCGGATGTCCCACACGCTCCGCGAGATAGCCGACCTGCCCGGCGTCGCCTCCGTCGACGGCCCGTACACCGGCTCCGGCGGGCGGATCAGCCCCGACGGCCGGACGGCCTACGCCGACCTGACCCTCCGCACCGACGACCCGGCGAAGGTGCGCGCGGTCGTCGGCACCGCCCGGGCCGCGGCGGGCGACGACCTCGACGTGGCCCTCGGCGGCGAGACCATCGGCCTCACCGAAGGGACGGACGGACACCTCAGCGAGATCGTCGGCATCGTCGTCGCGGCCGTCGTGCTGTTCGTCGTCTTCGGCTCGCTCGCCGCTAGCCTCCTGCCCATCGCCACCGCCCTGGTCGGCGTCGGCACGGCCGCCGCGGGCACCGTCCTGCTGGGGCACCTGATGCCGGTCGCCGGTTTCGCGCCCATGCTGGGCACGCTCATCGGCCTCGGCGTGGGCATCGACTACGCCCTGTTCATCGTCACCCGCCACCGCAAGGGCCTGCGCCAGGGGCTGTCCGTCCCCGAGGCGGCCGAACGCGCGGTGGCGACCACCGGGCGGGCCGTGGTCTTCGCCGGCGGCACCGTCTGCGCGGCGCTCCTCGGCATGCTCGTCCTCCGGCTGGACTTCCTCATCGGCGTCGCCCTCGCCGCGTCCCTCACCGTCGTCCTCACGGTGGCCGCCTCCCTCACACTGCTGCCGGCCCTCCTCGGGCTGATCGGCCGCCGGGTGCTGGGCCGGCGCGAACGCCGCGCGGCCGTCCCGGCCGGCCCCGGGCCCGACGCCCCCACCGGCCTCGCCGCCCGCTGGTCGGCGCTGGTCGAACGGCGTCCCAAGCTGCTCGCCGCCGTCGCCGCCGCCGTGATGCTCGTCCTCGCGCTGCCCGCGTTCGCCCTCCACCTGGGCACCTCCGACCAGGGCAACAACCCGTCCTCGTCCACCACCCGGCAGGCGTACGACCTGCTCGCCGACGGCTTCGGCCCCGGCGTCAACGGCCCCCTGACGCTCGTCGCCGAACTCGACGGCGCGGGCGAACGCCTCGCCTTCGACCGGCTGCCCGAGCGGCTGCGCGGCACGCCCGGCATCGCCTCCGTCGGCCCCGCCGCGCACGGCCGGGGCGGCGCCTCCGGCGTGATCGCCGTCGTCCCGGACGGCTCCCCGCAGTCCCGCGCCACCAGCGACCTCGTCCGGCGCCTGCGCGCCGAGACCCTGCCCCACCTCACCGCCGGCACCGGACTCGACGTCCACGTCGGCGGACCCACCGCGGGCTACGACGACTTCGCCGCCGTCATCCGCGGCAAACTCCCGCTGTTCGTCGGCACGGTGATCGGCCTGGGCTGCGTGCTGCTGCTCCTCGCGTTCCGCAGCGTCGGCATACCGCTGAAGGCCGCCGCGATGAACATCGCCGCCGTCGCCTCCTCCTTCGGCCTGATCGTCGCCGTCTTCCAGTGGGGCTGGGGCAGCGAATCCCTCGGCCTCGGCCGCGCCGGGCCCATCGAGCCGTTCCTGCCCGTGGTGATGATCGCGGTTCTTTTCGGGCTCTCCATGGACTACCAGGTGTTCCTGGTGAGCCGGATGTACGAGGAGTGGCTCGCCACCCGCGACAACCGCCGGGCGGTCCGGGTCGGACTGGCCGAGACCAGCCGGGTCATCAACTCGGCCGCGATCATCATGATCTCGGTGTTCCTGGCCTTCGTCCTGAGCGGCGACCGCGTCATCGCCATGTTCGGCATCGGCCTGGCCGCGGCGGTCGCCCTGGACGCGTTCGTGCTCCGCACGCTGCTCGTCCCGGCACTGATGCACCTGCTCGGCGGCGCCAACTGGTGGCTGCCGCGCTGGCTGGAACGGCGGCTGCCGCGCATCAGCATCGAACCGCCGGAGCCCCGCCTGGAGCCCCGCTCCGAGCACTCCCCGGAGCCACGCCCGGACCGGCTGCCGAAGACGGCGCCGCTGGCCGGGGCGCGGCCGGAGCGGGAGGACATACGGCCGGTGGCGTGACGGAGGGGGTCTCGGGGCCCGTCCGCCGCTTCGGACGGCCGCCCGTCCCGCCGTGTGCCGGACGGCGGTCGCTGCCGGACCGCGCATGCGAGAGGGCCTCGAAGGGGCCATCCGATGCCCGAAGAGGAGCCGCATGCGATCCGGATCCACCTCGACCGCCTGCTCGCCGAGCGTGGGATGACGCGTACCGCGCCGTCCGCCCGGGTGGGATCACCGTCGTCAACCTGTCCGCGCTGAAGAACGGCCGTGCCGAGGCCATCCGCTTCTCGACCCTGTCGAGGATCCGCGAGGTCCTGCGGTGCCGGCCGGGCGATCCGATCACTCACGACCCCGGGGGGACCGGGGGCGTAGTCCCGGGGCTCGGGTGTGGCGGGGGCTGTCGTCCGGAGCCGCGGCCGGGGTGCGGGTCAGCCGTCCTGGATGTCCGAGATGAGCTTGGTGCTCAGGTCGCTCTGCACGGCCAGCCGGGTGTGGCCCGCGTGCGGGCCGGTGCCCCAGGTGAGCGTGACCGTGGTGAACAAGTGCCCCGCGCCGGAGTCGTGGTAGCGCACCTCCCAGCGCGTGGGTACGTCCTGGGCGCGCAGGACGCCGTCGGCGTGGTGGGCCTCCTCCCAGGCGGCGAGCCGTCGGCGCAGGTCCTCGGTGAGGTAGTGGGCGCGGAGCTCCGGGCCGAGGTCGTCCGTCCCGTCGGAGACGGCGTCGATGTAGGCGCCGTAGAAGTCGGCGACCCGGTCGACGGCGGAATCCGGGCTCCCGCCCCGGACCGCCTCCTTCGCCTGCTCTTCCGCCATGAATTCCCCCTCGGCGAACGGAAGTTGCGGTGACCGTCGACGTCACCCTGCCCCCTTCGGACGCGGAATACTCCTTTCAGGTGATATGTCGTCGGAAGCGGCGATCCGGGTGGCGTCGCCATCGCACTTTCTGTGCCGCGGAAGCGCCGGCGCACCGGGAGCGGAACGGCGGTCGGACGTTCATCGCCCTCGGGGTGAGACGGCGGCCACCGGACGACGCCCGCTAGGACCGCGTCGCCCTGTCGCACTCGTCCCCGGAGGACCCGCCCCGCCCGACCGGCGCGCTGCGGTCGTACGGGTCGACCTCCGTGCCGGCTCCGTCCGCCCGCCGGTCCGCGCCGAAGGGCGGGGTGAAGTAACCCGTGGGGGCGCCGCAGCCGCCGTTGGTCATGTCGTACTTGTACGAGACGATCGAGAACGTGCCCGGCTCGGTGGCCACCTTCGCGGGGTCGTCCCAGCTGAGGACCAGCTCGCGCCGGACGATGGTGCGCACGATCTCGCCGTCGTCTCCCGCGTCGGCGCGGGTGACCGGGTAGACGAAGGTGACGTCGGCGGTCACCTGGAGCGCGCCGCGCTCGCCCTCCCGGTAGGTGAGCCGTCCCCGGGTCTTCACGACGTCCCCGACCGGACGGGTGCGCGAGGGCTGGAAGCGGCTGAAGAGGAGGAGGGGGTCGTCCTTCTCGCTCGGAGTCCGGAAAGCGGTTCTCAGGAGGTCCTGGACGTCCTCCTGGCGCGGGTTGATCAGCGCGATCGCCTTCTCGGGGCGCTCGCCCCGCAGCACCCCACGGTCCAGGTTGGACGCTACGAGGAAGTCCCGGCTGCGGGCGAGCGCCTGCTCGACCTCGGCCGCGCTCATCCAGCCGACCGCCCCGGCCTTCGGTACGGTGATCCCGGCCGCTCCGCTCGCCCAACTCGCCGCCGGCGAGCCCCGGAACGGCTCGTCCCTGGTGGGACGCCCGGCCGCCGCCGGGGGCGCCCCGTCCGGGCGGCCGGTCTCGGCCGCCGACGGCGGGGAGTCGGCGCCGGCGAACAGGTCCACGATCCGCCCCGGCGCGAGCGCCACCGCCAGCAGCGCCAGCGAGGCCGACAGCCCGACCAGGTACCAGCCCGTGCGCCGCTTGGGCCGCGCCGGAGCGTAGGTGCGCCGGCCCTCTCGGCCGCGGCCGGGCTCCGCGCCCAGCCGCTGCGCCATCCCGCGGGCCCGCGCCGACGGCTCCTTGGGCGCATCGGCGGCACCCGCCGCCGACTCGCGCAGAAACCGCTCCCACTCCTCGTCGGACCTGGACGAACCGTCCGGCTCCGTACCCGCGCCCATCCTCGGCCCCTTGACAATCAGTACTTCGCGGCCCAATCCGGGACGCGTCCGCATCATGACACGGAGCACTGACAGCGAGGCCGGCCGGACGGACGGCGAGGACGTGGCACCCCCTCAGCCACGGCCGCCCCGCCTCGTTCCGTCGGGCGCCGTAAGGCGGCAGGCGCCCGCCGCCCGGGAATCTAAGGCACTCACGCGCCCCTGATATGAGGCACTCGCCCGATGCTCCGCCCCCGCCTTAGAGACGAAGCTTTTCTCAGGCCGGAAGACCACCGGCCGGGAAAGCTGAAACGACCGAGGAGTCATCATGATCGACGTCCTGCTCCACCGCTTCCACCTCGTCGAGTTCGCCCGTGACGCCGCCGACCACCGGCTGCTGGCCGAGGTCCGGACCGCCGGGCGCTCGGACGCCCGGCAGGAAGCCGGAAGGCGGGTGAGGACGAACCGGCAGCGGCGCGTGGGCGAGCGGGTCGGGCTGTGATCGTGGCGACGGGGAGGGGGCCGGCGCCGTACGGACGGCGGGCCCGGTCGTCGCGTCGGCGAGCAGGTCGTCGGCGGCCTCCGGCGCGGGGACGTCGTGGGGCGCGAGCCGCTGGTGCCGTCGGGGGAGTCGGTGCGGATCGTCGGACGGATCGCCTGTGACGTCGGGTGCTTCCCGGACGCCGGGCGGAGCTGCCGGCCGGCGATCGTGGCCGCGCGGGAGGCGGGCGACGCGATAACGGCCGGAAGGGGCCCGGCCGCTGACGGGCGGGCGGTTTCGGGCGGGCAGCCCGCCTCACGCCGGACCGTCAGGGCTCTCCCGCCCCGTTGTGCCCCACTCCCACATACTGCGCACGACCGGCTCCAGCGTCCGGCCCCGTGCCGTGAGGGTGTAGTGGACGCGCGGCGGCCAGCCGGGGGTGCGGTGGCGTTCGATCACGCCCGCGCCGGTCAGGTGGGCCAGCCGGTCGGAGAGGACCTTGTCCGAGAGGGCGGGCAGGGCGGCGGACAGCTCCGAGTACGTGGCCCGGCCGCGGCGCAGGAACTCGCGGAGCACCAGGGGCGTCCACCGGCCGGCCAGCGCGGCGAGGGTGACGTCGACGGGACAGCTCGGGCGGCCGCCTGACGGGGGGACGAGGTCGCCGTCGGGGCAGTCCGCCAGCGGTCCGCCGGCGTCCGGCCGTGTGTGGCCAACCGTTTGGTGAGTCACGACAGCCCTCCCTAACGTCCCGTGGGAACAGCCCGTCCGCTTCCCTCGGGGGTCCTCATGCGCATCCATCACCTGAACTGCGGTTCTCTCCGGAAGATACCTCCGCTCGAAGGAGCCCGTGGCACAGGCGTCACGACCGGCCCCCTGGCCGCCGTCTGCCACTGCCTGCTCATCGAGACGGAGTCGGACGGGCTGATTCTGGTCGACACCGGCCTGGGGACCGCCGACCGGCGCGACCCCGAACAGGCGCTGGGCGCGGACTGGGTGGCCTACGCCCAGCCCGCGCGGGATCCCGAGGAGAGCGCGCTGCGGCAGCTCGTCCGCCTCGGGTACGCGCAGGGGGACGTCCGCCACATCGTGCTCACCCACCTCCACCGCGACCACACCGGAGGGTTGCCGGACTTCCCCCACGCCCGGGTGCACCTGCACCCCGACGAGTACCGGGCCGTCACCGACCCCACGCACCCGCACCACCGGCACAGCCTCGACCGCTTCGTGCCCGCGCACCGGGCGCACGGCCCGTTGCTGACCCCCGCCATCGAGGACGAGGGCGCGCGGTGGTTCGGTTTCCCGGGTGTGGCACGTCCGCAGGGCCTGAGCCGCGCATTGGTACTGGTGCCGCTGCCCGGTCACTCCGCGGGCCACTCCGGCGTCGCCGTGCGCGACGACACCGGGCGGTGGCTCCTGCACGCGGGCGACGCGTACATGTACCACGGCGAGATCGAGCGGACCCCGCCGTCGTCCCACCCCGCCTTCACCCCGGTCCAGGACGGAGCGCAGACCGACGCCGGGGCCCGCGCCGCCACCCTCGACCGTCTGCACGCCCTCCGCCGCGACCACGGCGACCGGGTCACCGTCTTCAGCGCGCACGACCCGTGGGAATGGGCCCGCTTCTCCCCGGATGCCGGCGCGTCCTAGGCCCCCGGCACCCAACGCCCGGGAATCTAAGGCCCCCAGGCCGCGCGGGCGCCCCCCGATATGAGGCACTCGCCCGATGTCCCGTCCCTACCTCAGAGGCGAAGCTCTTCTCAGGCCGGAAGACCGGCAACGCGAAACGACCTGAGGAGTCACCGTGATCGACGTCCTGCTCCACCACTACCGCCTCGTCGAGTTCGCCCGCGACGCCGCCGACCACCGGCTGCTGGCCGAGGCCCGGATCGCCGGGCGGGAGGGCGCGGGCCGGGAAGCCGGCCGGGAAGCGGAGAGGCGGGTGAGGACGCAGACGCTTCTGCCGCTGATCCCGCGGCAGCGCGGCACGGTCGGTCGGGCCGGGCTGTGAGCGACCGGGCCGCGGACGGCCGGGCCGTGGACGACCGCACTGTGATCAATTCGTCGGCCGCTCGGCCAGGACCGTTGTCAGTGGGCTGTGCCATCCTCGGCGATGTGCAGAAGACCTCCGTCAGCCCCGTGTTCGTCGGCCGGACCGAAGAGCTGGGTGTGCTCGCCGACGCGCTCGCCCGTGCCGCCACGGGCGAGCCGCAGTCCGTGCTCGTGGGCGGCGAGGCGGGGGTCGGCAAGACGCGGCTGATCGACGAGTTCCTGAGCGCGGCCGCCGCGGCCGGGGCCGTCACCGCCCTGGGCGGGTGTGTGGAGATCGGCAGTGACGGGCTGCCGTTCGCCCCGGTCTCCACGGCCCTGCGCGGCCTGCACCGGCAGCTCGGGGACGAGCTCGCCCGGGCCGCCGCCGGGCAGGAGGGCGAGCTGGCCCGGCTGCTGCCCGAACTGGGGGAGACCGCGCGGGAGTCGGAGGACGGCCGGGCCCGCCTCTTCGAGCTCACCGCCCGGCTCCTGGAGAGCCTCACCACGGACCGCACGATCGTCCTCGCCATCGAGGATCTGCACTGGGCCGACCGCTCCACCCGCGAACTCCTCTCCTACCTCTTCCGCTCGCTGCACACCGCGCGGCTCGTCATCGTCGCCACCTACCGCTCCGACGACATCCACCGCCGTCACCCGCTGCGCCCCTTCCTCGCCGAGGCCGACCGGATGCGCACGCTCGGCCGCGTCGAGCTGTCCCGCTTCACCCGGGACGAGGTGCACGCCCAGCTGACCGGCATCAGCGGCAGCGCGCCCGACCACTCCCTCCTCGACCGGGTCTTCGAACGCTCCGACGGCAACGCCTTCTTCGTCGAGGAGCTGGCCGCGTCCATCGCCGGCGGCTGCCGCTCCGGCCTCAGCGACTCCCTCCGCGAGCTGCTGCTCGTCCGCATCGAGGCGCTCTGCGAGGACGCCCAGCGGGTGATCCGCGTCGCGGCCGAGGGCGGCTCGACGGTGGAGTACGAGCTGCTCCGCGCGGTCGCCGGGCTCGACGAGGACGAGCTCATCGAGGCCCTGCGGCAGACCGTCGGGGCCAGCGTCCTCGTCCCCACGTCCGACGGCGACGGCTACCGCTTCCGGCACGCCCTGGTGCGCGAGGCCGTCGCCGACGACCTGCTGCCCGGCGAACGGGCCCGGCTCCACCGGCGGTACGCCGAGGCGCTGGAGGCCCAGCCCGGCCTCGTCCGGGCCGACGAGCTCCCCGCCCGGCTGGCCGCCCACTGGTACCACGCGCACGAGCCGGCGAAGGCGCTGCCCGCCGTCCTGGAGGCGTCCGTGCACGCCCGCCGGCGCTACGCGTACGCCGAGAAGCTGCGCCTGCTGGAGCGCGCGCTGGAGCTGTGGGAGGACG
Organism: Streptomyces sp. URMC 126; assembly: GCF_051386555.1. Taxonomy (NCBI): domain Bacteria; kingdom Bacillati; phylum Actinomycetota; class Actinomycetes; order Kitasatosporales; family Streptomycetaceae; genus Streptomyces; species Streptomyces sp. URMC 126. The sequence goes on along the minus strand of NZ_JBPQTX010000055.1, from coordinate 16,110 downwards.
TCCCCGAGGAGGTCCGCGCCGCTCAGCGCCCGCTCGACTTCGCGGACGTCTACCCCGCCTGCGGCTGCGACGACGAGGCGCTGCACCACACCGACCTGCTGGCCGAGATCGTCGTCGCCGCCAACCTCTCCGGCGACCAGGAGCGGGCGCTGGCCATCGCCAAGAAGGCGCTGCGCAAGCCGGGGATGGACCCGCTGCGCGGCGCCTGGTTCTGGTTGCAGCGCTCCAAGCTGGTGACCGGCCTCGGGCGCGGCGACGGCCGGCGCGAGCTGGACACCGCGCTGGAACTGGTCGCGGACCTCCCGCCGTCCGCCGTCCACGCCGAGGTGCTGGCCCAGCTGGCGGGCTGGGGCGCGCTGCACGACCCCGGCCCGGAGGTGCGCGAAACGGCGCGGCGGGCGGTGGCCATGGCGCGCGCGGTGGGGGCGGAGAGCACCGAGCTCAGCGCCCGCCTCACGCTCGCCGGCCACCAGGTCGACACCGGCGTCGACGTGGACGCCGGTCTCGCCGAGATGGCCGAGGTCTGCGCGCGCGTCGTCGACGGGGGCCTGGTGGGCGTCGTCGGCCGCAGCCACATCAACCTGGCCTCCGCCCTGCAGGGCGCGGGCCGTTCCGCCGAGGCCGCCGAGGTGGCCCGGGAGGGCATCGCCCTCGCCGACCGCTACTGCCTCGACGACGCCCGCGCCTGGGCGCGCAACAATCTGGCGTCCGCCCTCTTCGTCCTGGGCCACTGGGACGAGGCGGAGCGAGCGGCCCTGGAGGCGCGGCGCGAGGCCCGGGGCATCAAGCCGACCGGCTTCGCCGACGTCCGGCTCGCCGCCATCACCCTCGCCCGGGGCGACCTGGAGCGTGCGGAACGCCTGCTCGCCGCCGGCCGGGAGCGGTTCGGCACCCATGACCCGCAGCCGCAGAGCACCCTGGTCCTGGCGCGGTACACCATCGAGCTGTGCGCGGCCCGCGGCCGGTACGCCGAGGCGCGGGCCGAGGTGGAGGGGGTGCTGGCGGCGGGGCTGCCGCGGGGCGCCCACCGCTACGTCTGGCCGTTCCTCGCCGCCGCCGCGGCGGCCGAGGCCGACGCGCGGGAGCGGCCGGAAGCGGCCGCGGGGCGGGCCGCGGCGCTGGACGGGCTCCGCGCGGCGGCCGCAGGCCGGTCGCGTTCGATACCCCTCCGCCGGGCGTACGGCCTGCTGTTCGACGCCGAACTGGCCCGCGCGAACGGGGAGTCCGCCGCCGGCGCGTGGGCGGCGGCGGCCGGTGCCTTCGAGCCGCTGGACCGGCCCTTGGAGCTCGCGCGCGCCCGCCACCGCTGGGCGGAGGCGCTGCTCACCGAGGGCGGCCCGGACGCGGAGCGCGCCGCCGGGCTGCTCGCGCGGGCGCACGCCGAGGCCGTCCGGCTGGGCGCCCGGCCGCTGCGCGAGGCGACCGCGTCGCTCGCCCGGCGCGCCCGGCTCTCCCTCGACGGGGAGACGGCGCCGGACGGACGCGTGCCGGAGGCGGCCCCCGGCGCCGGCGCGCCGCCCCGGCTCACGCCGCGCGAGCACGACGTCCTCCGCCTCGTCACCCTGGGGCGGAGCAACCGCCAGATAGCCGAGGAGCTGTTCATCTCGCCGAAGACGGCCAGCGTGCACGTCTCCAACATCCTGGCCAAGCTGGGCGCCGCGGGCCGCGGCGAGGCGGCGGCGACGGCGCACCGGCTGGGGCTGTTCAGCCCCGCCGCGGCCGGATGACGACCAGTCCGGAGTCGAGGTCGACCGGCCCCCGCCCGGGGTCGGCGTCCCCGACGTCGTCCAGGCACAGCTCGTGGCGGTTGCGTTCCTCCTCGGTATGCCGGCGTCCAGGGGCGAACAACTCACTGAGTGCGTCGAACATGCCAACTCCCGTCCTTCTGGCGGATTTTCCAGTGTAAGCACACGGTTGTGCGATCCCCGGGCTGTCCGTCCGTGCCTTGCCTCTGTACCTACTGGTATGTACAGTCCGATCATGGACACCTCGGAACGCCTCATCGAGAGCACCCGCGCCCTGCTCTGGGAGCGCGGCTACGTGGGCACCAGCCCCAAGGCCATCCAGCAGCGGGCCGGGGCCGGGCAGGGCAGCATGTACCACCACTTCAGCGGCAAGCCCGACCTCGCCCTCGCGGCGATCCGCAGGACGGCCGAGGAGATGCGGGCGCTGGCCGAGCGGCAGTTCTCCGGTCCCGGGACGGTACTGGAACGGATCTCCGCCTACCTGCTGCGCGAGCGCGAGGTGCTCAAGGGCTGCCCGGTGGGCCGGCTCACCCAGGACCCGGACGTCGTCGCCGACCCGGAGCTCCGGCGGCCGGTGGACGAGACGTTCGCCTGGCTCCGCGACCGGCTCGCCGGCCTCCTCGCCGAAGGCCGCGACAGCGGCGAGCTGGACGCGGCCCTCGACCCCGCCACGACGGCGTCCACGATCGTCGCCGTCCTCCAGGGCGGTTACGTCCTGGCCCGCGCCGCCGACTCCGACGAACCGTTCCGGCAGGCGGTGGCGGGCGTGCTCGGGCTGCTGGAAGCCCACGCCCGGTGAGCCGCCCGGCGAGCCCGGCGGTTCCCGGGGAACCGGTTCTTCCCCCGCCGTCCGCGAGCGCGCGCGCCGCCGCGGACTGGGTCACCGGCGACGTGTGGGTGGACGAACTTGCGGCCCCCGCCGCGCCCTCGCGCCTGCGCATGGACAGCGTCCACTTCGCGCCCGGCGCCCGGACCGTCTGGCACCGCCACCCGCTGGGCCAGCTCCTCCACGTCACCGCGGGCACTGGCCGCGTCCAGTGCGCCGGGGGCCCGGTGCGGACGATCCGCGCCGGGGACACCGTCCGCGTCGGCGCCGGCGAATGGCACTGGCACGGCGCCGGCCCCGACACCTCCATGACCCACCTCGCCGTCCAGGAAGTGGCCGAGGACGGGATGGCGGCCGAGCGGGGCCAACCCGTGAGCGACGCGGCGTACGCGGCGGGACCGCCGCGCGCCTGAGCCCGCGCACCGGAGACCCCCGTTCCGCGACCGGCCCCCGACCGGCTCCCTGACTCAATCGACTTCCCCACGAGAAAGAGCGACCTCGTGTACGCGATGCAGTACGAGATCACCCTCCCCGCCGACTACGACATGGGGATCATCCGCGACCGCGTGGCCACCCGCGGCCACGCCCTCGACGACCGGGCGGGCCTCGGCCTCAAGGCGTACCTGATCCGCGAACGCGGCCATGGCGGCTCGCCCGTCAACCAGTACGCGCCCTTCTACCTCTGGCGGGACGGCGGGGCGATGGCCGAGTTCCTCGTCGGGGGAGGCGGCTTCCAGGGCATCATCGCCGACTTCGGCCGCCCCGCCGTCCACCACTGGACGGGCGTCGCCTGCCACGCCGGACCCGCTCGCGGCACGACCCCCCGCGCCGCCTCCCGCCGCGTCACCCCGCTGCCCGCCGCCGAGGACCCGGGCGCCCTCACCGCCCTCGTGGCCGAGGAGACGGCCCGGCTCGCCCAGGCCGCCGGACGCGCGGGCGTGCACACCGCGGCGCTGGCCGTCGACCCGCGCCACTGGGCGCTGCTGCGGTTCGTGCTGTGGGAGCACGAGGTTCCGGAGGACGAGGAGGCGACGGAGCGGTACGAGGTGGGACACCTGTCGTCCCCGCACCTGGCGGACGTCTCCGTCGGCCGGCACTGGTGACGGCCGCCGCCCCGGCGGGAATGCCCGGGCCGGGGCGCGGCGCTGCACCGGGCATGCGCATGAAAGACATGGTGCGCCGCACCGGCGTCAGCGAACGCCTGCTGCGGTACTACGAGGACCAGGGGCTGCTCGCGCCCGAGCGGCTGCCCAGCGGGTATCGCGTCTACTCCGAGGACGACGTCGTCACCGTCGGACGGATTCGTGGGCTGCTCGCCGCCGGGCTCACGACCGCCGTGATCGCCAGGATGCTGCCCTGTCTGGAGGGTGACGGATCGCGGATGGTGCCGATCTGCCCGGATCTCGTCGCCGAACTGCGGGGCGAGCGGACGCGGATCACCGCGGCCATCGACGATCTGCGGGCCGCGCGGGGGGTGCTGGACGCGGTGATCGCGGCCGGGCCGCGAGGGTAGAGCCCCGGCCCCGCCCTTTCACCGTTTCTCGGGGGGGCTGTGCCCCCGCACCCCCCGAAGCGCGCTGCGCGCGCTGTCCTCAAACGCCGGACGGGCTGGTTGGGTGCCCTTCAGTACCACGACCCCAGCGCCCTCGGCAGCTCCCCTATCTCCTCCAAGTCCTTCTCCGACAGCCGCAGTTCCGCCGCGGCCGCGTTCTCCACCGCCCAGTGCGCCTTCTTCGTCCCCGGCACCGGTATCACGTGCCGCCCCTGGGCCAGCACCCACGCCAGGGCGATCTGGGCGGCGGTCGCGCCGTGGCGGTCGGCGACGCGGCGGAGGCCGGCGACGATGGGCTGGTTGGCGGCCATCATCTCGGCGGTGAAGCGGGGGTGGCGGGCCCGGATGTCCTCGGGTTCGAAGCCCTGGCCGGGGGTGAGGGTACCGCTGAGGAAACCGTTCCCCAGGGGCATCGCGGCGAGCAGGCCCACACCGCGCGACGCGCACCAGGGCGCGAGGGCGTCGAGGGCCTCCCGGGACCAGACGGAGAGTTCGGCCTGGACGCAGCTGACCGGGAAGACCTGCTGGACGCGCTCCAACTGCCGGATCGTGCCGTCGTAGAGGCCGCCCCGGGCGCGCCGGTGCGTACGGGCGCCGATGGCGCACCAGCCCAGGGCGCGTACCTTCCCCGCGGCGACGAGCTCGGCCATCGCGCCCCAGGTCTCCTCGACGGGCACTTCGGGGTCGGGCCGGTGCAGCTGGTAGAGGTCTATGACGTCGGTCTGCAGTCGGCGCAGCGACGCGTCGCAGGCGCGTTTCACATAGCCCGGGCGCCCGTTGGCGACGATGTGCTGCTCGCCCACCAGCAGCCCGCACTTGGTCGACACGAACGCCTCGGAGCGTCTCTCCCGCAACACCCGTCCCAAGAGCAGCTCGTTGGTGAACGGGCCGTACATGTCGGCCGTGTCGAGCAGGCTGGCCCCGGCGTCGAGGGCGGCGTGCACGGTCCGGAGCGCGGTCTCGCCGCTCTGCTGGGAGGCGGTGTAGGCCCAGTGCATGGGCATGCACCCGAGGCCGATCGCCCCCACTTCGAGCGCCGTCGCACCGATTGTCCTGCGCTCCACCGGCCGTATCCCTCCCGTTCCCTCCTGATCGGCGCGCGTCCAACTTAACCTTTGGCAACCGCCCGGCCGTCAGCGGGCCGCCGGGGCGCCGTCGCATAACCTCCCGGCATGAGCGCAGATCACAGCGGTGAGCACCCGTCCGACGCCCGCCCCCAGGCCCCGTCCGACACCCGGGCCCCGGCCTCGTCCGGCGCCCGGCCCGTGGCCTGGCTGCCGTTCCGCCCCGAGGAGCTCGACGGGCTGCCCGAGGGGCTGGAGTACGCGCACTGGGACGGCACCGGCGACTACCCGAGCGACCCGGCCCGGGTCGCCTTCTACGGGGTCCCCTACGAGATCGACGGCGCGCTGGCACCCCCCGAGGTGTGTCTCCGTCCGCTGCCCCTGATGCGCCGCGTCCGGGTCGTCCAGGCCCTCACGGCCGGCGTCGACCACCTCCGCCCCGCGCTGTCGCTGCTCCCGCCGGGGGCGGTGCTGTGCAACGCGCGCGGTCTGCACGACGCCAGCACCGCCGAACTGGCCCTCACCCTGACCCTGGCGTCCCTCAGGGACATCCCCGGTTTCGTCCGGGCGCAGGACGCGGGGGAGTGGCGGCAGGGCTTCCGCCCCGCGCTCGCCGACAAGTCGGTCCTCATCGTGGGGTACGGCTCGATCGGACGTGCCATCGAGGACCGGCTCGCCCCCTTCGAGTGTGCGCGGGTGGCGCGCGTCGCGCGCTCCCCGCGCCCCACGGAGCGCGGTCCCGTGCACCCGGTCACCGATCTGCCGGACCTCCTCCCGGACGCCGACGTGGTGATCGTGGCGACCCCGCTCACCGACGAGACCCGGGGGCTGTTCGACGCCGCCCGCCTGGCCCGGATGAAGGACGGGGCGCTGCTGGTCAACGTGGCGCGTGGGGCCGTCGTGGACACCGGGGCGCTGCTCGCCGAGCTGGAGAGCGGCCGGCTGCGCGCCGCGCTGGACGTCACCGACCCCGAGCCGCTGCCGCCGGGGCACCCGCTGTGGAGCGCCCCCCACACGCTGATCACCCCGCACGTGGGCGGCCCGTCCTCGGCCTTCCGGCCGCGCGCCGAGGCGCTGCTCCGCGGCCAACTGGCCGGATTCGTCCTGGACGAGCCTCTGCGAAACGTCGTAGCCACTGCCATCTAAAGCCACGTACAGATACCGTCTGGCTGCACTGCGTATCCATAATCCCGTAGCTAGTTACGCTATGTATATGAGCTATGTCCCTGAGTGACCAGTCTGGTGTATCGTCCGGACCGGGGGCTGCGCCGGGCACCGTACGGGCGCAGCGAAGTACCGCACTCAAGGGGGGCGACGGGCGATGCACGGCCAATGGACGATCAACCCGACGCGGCTCACGCACCAGCGGACCACGCCGTCGGCACGGTGGCGGCCCGTTCACCCGCGGCGGGCCCGGCGGCATCCGGTCCGCCCGGCGCACCGCACGGCGGGCCTGATCCGGCGGTCCCGGCGGACGGCGGGCCCGGAGGCGTTCCGGGCCCCGCTCGGGACGGCGGAGCGGTGACCGCGCAGGGAGCCGCCCTGCCCCGGCACGCGGCCCCGGCCGGGGGGCCGGGTGGCCGGCCCGCCGGGGCGTCGGGCGTGGTGTCACAGCTCCTGCTCGCCCTCGTCTGCGGCGGCTACGCCACGGGCGCGGCGTTCGGCTGGGGCTCGCCCCATCTCGCCAAGACCATGGGCGACTTCGGGCTCAGCGGGGCGGCGGTCCTCGCCGCCGTCTCCTGCTTCTGGTACGCGCGCACCCGTACCACCCGCTTCCGCCCCGCGTGGCTGCTCTTCGCCGTCTCCTCGGGCATGGCGGGCTTCGGGAACGCGGTCTGGGGCTGGTACGAGGTCGTGCTGGGGGAGCACGTCCCGAACACCTCGCCCGCCGACTTCGCCTTCCTCCTCTTCGCGCCGCCCGCCATCATCGGCCTGCTGGTGCTGGCCCGCCGCCCGGTCACCCGGGCCGGCTGGCTCTGCCTGGCGCTCGACTCCTGGCTGATCGGCGGCTCGCTGCTGACGCTCTCCTGGAGCCTGGCCCTCGCCCACACGGCGCACTTCGCCGACGAGACGGTGGCGCACGTCGCGCTGTCCCTGGCGTACCCGCTGCTGGACATCGTGCTGGTCTCCATGGTGCTGGCGCTGCACTTCCGGCGCTCCTCCGCCAACCGCTCCGCCGTCAACACGGCGATCGCCGCGCTCGCCCTGACGGTGCTGTGCGACGCCCTGTTCACCTCGCCGCTGCTGCGCGAGAACTACCGCTCCGGGCAGATCCTCGACGCCGGCTGGTTCGCGGGCTACATGCTGATGGCCTACGCCCCGTGGGTGACGCGGGAGCAGGGGAGCGCGTCCGGCGCCTCCGGCACGTCCGGCCGTCAGGTCCCGTCCTCCGGCCGGCCCATCGCGGGCTCCCTCGCGGCCCTCACGCCGTACCTGGCGGCGGCCGTCTGCACCCTGGGCATCCTCTACAACGTCCTCGACGGCCACCACGTCGACCGCGTCGTCCTCTTCACGGGCTGCACGGTCGTCCTGGCGCTGGTCGTCCGGCAGGGCATCATGCTGCTCGACAACATCTCCCTCACCCAGGAACTGGCGCAGGCGGAGAACCACTTCCGCTCCCTGGTGCAGGGTTCCAGCGACGTCATCATGATCGCCGCGCCGACCGGCATACTGCGCTACGTCAGCCCCGCCGCCGCCGGCGTCTACGGGCGGGACGCGGAGGAGCTGGTCGGCTCCGAGCTGGCCTCCCTCATCCATCCGGAGGACCTGGGCCGGGTCGTCCACGAGGTGCGCCGCTTCCTGGCCGCGCCGCCCGCCGACGAGCCCACCACCCGGATCGAGTGCCGCTTCCGCTCCGGCGACGGCGACTGGCTGAACGTCGAGTCCACCGTCAAGCGGCACCACGGCGGCCTCATCTTCAACAGCCGCGACGTCACGGAACGGGTGCGCCTCCAGGCCCAGTTGCAGCACACCGCCGAGCACGACCCGCTCACCGACCTGCCCAACCGCTCGCTGTTCACCAAGCGCGTCCAGCAGGCCCTGGCCGGCCGCAGAGTGACCGACCCGGGCACGGCCGTGCTCTTCATCGACCTCGACGGCTTCAAGGCCGTCAACGACACCGTCGGCCACCAGGCCGGGGACGAGCTGCTGGTGCAGGCCGCCCGCCGGCTCCAGGAGTCCGTCCGCGCCGGGGACAGCACCGCCCGGTTCGGCGGCGACGAGTTCGCCGCGCTGATCATCGGTGACGGCACCCGCGACCCGGCGGCCCGCGAGTACCGCATCCTGGAGATCGCCGACCGGCTGCGCCTCACCCTCTCCCAGCCCTACGTGGTGGAGGGCGGCACCGAGGTCCGGGTGGCCGCCAGCATCGGCGTCGCCTTCGCCGAGCCCGGCATCACCCCCGGCACCCTGATGCGCAACGCCGACCTGGCCATGTACCGGGCCAAGCAGGCCGGAAAGGGCCGCGTCGAGCTGTACGCGCCCCACCTCCAGGCCGAGGTCGTCCGCCGCGCGGAGCTCACCAGCCGGTGGCGCACGGCCCTGAACGACGGGGAGTTCGCGCTGCTCCACCAGCCGGTGGTGGAGCTGGCCACCGGACGGGTCACCGCCGTCGCCGCCCAGGCCCGCTGGCGCTCCCCGCAGGGCATCCTGTTCCCGCCCGAGGAGTTCCTGCCGGGCACCGACCGCGAGGGCGGGGACGAGAGCGGCCGGACCGCCGAGCTCGGCCGCTGGACGCTGGAGCGGGCGCTCGAACAGGCCGAGCGCCGCCGGGCCGCGGGCCACGCGGTGCCGGTGTACGTCCGGCTGTCCGCCGCCCGCCTGGTCGACCGGGCGCTGCCGGCCAAGCACTTCGAGTCCCTGCTGCTGCGGCACGGCACGCCCGTCGGCGGGCTGGTGCTGGAGCTCACCGGCGTCGGACCCCGCGTCCCGCTGGACGAGCTGGAGCGGCGGCTCGTCTCGCTGCGCCGGTTCGGGGTCCGCATCGCCCTGGACGGCTTCGGCAGCGGTCACGCGGTGATGAGCGCCCTGCGGCGGCTGCCCGTCGACATCCTCCGGCTCGACCGGGATCTCGTCGACGGCGTGACCGACTCCGCCCGGCTCCGCAAGATCACGGCGGGGCTGCTGAAGATCGCCGGCGACCTCGGGACGCAGTCCGTGGCCGAGGGCGTGGACGATCCCGAACAGGCCCGCGTGCTCCGCGCCATGGGCTGCACCCACGCCCAGGGCCTGGCGTTCTCCGGGCCGCTCGACGAGCACCGGCTGCGGCAGGCGCTCGGCCGGGGCTGCTACCCCGTCCCCGTCGAGTACCCCGTCCCCGCCGACGCGCCGGCCGGCGAGAGCGGCCCCACCCCGGGCGGGCCGCTGCCCTCACCGGCGAACAGGCTGCCGGGCGGCGGGAAGCGGCTGCTCCTGGGCGGACCGGTGCCCGTCAACGTGGTGTTGCCGTCCGCGCTCCGGGCCGGGGGCGCGGGGGCCCTGGCCCATGCTCCATTGCGCTCAAATAGTGAGACGCCCATCCCACCCACTTGACACCTCGCCCGTGACAGGGAGAGGGTCGGTCCCATGCGCACCCGAATTCTCGTACTTGGACAGCGCGTCGGCTGAAGCAGGCCGTGGTTCCCCGCCTGCTGACCCACACCGGCGCGCTCCCCTCGCTTGCCTTACGGCACGAGGGGTTTTTTGTTGCATCGATACCGCCGACCGAGACTCCACCGTCCGACCGGGCCGCGAAGAAGCGGCCCCACCGAGGCGGCTCCCGCAGCCCGCCGCCGTCCGTCCGAAGCAGCTCGTACCAGCCCCAGCAGCCGAACCGACCGTCAGCAGCCGAACCCAGCAGCCGAACCCCGCAGTCGAACCGACCCCCGGGCCGCCGAGCGGTCCCAGCAGCCGAAGCACCACATCCCTCGAAGCGTCCGTCCCCGCAGTACGAATCTCCGAGAAGAGAAGGTCGATGTCCGAGCAGGCCACCGGAGCACCCCATCCGCAGCCGCGCACCCGAGGCGGCGCGGCCCAGCATCAGCCCGCCATCGTCGAGCCCGGCGTCACGGGCGCGCAGTCGCTCATCCGCTCGCTGGAGGAGGTGGGCGCCGACACCGTGTTCGGCATCCCCGGCGGCGCGATCCTCCCGGCCTACGACCCGATGATGGACTCCTCGAAGGTGCGGCACATCCTCGTCCGCCACGAGCAGGGCGCCGGCCACGCCGCCACCGGATACGCGCAGGCCACCGGCCGGGTCGGGGTCTGCATGGCGACCTCCGGGCCGGGCGCCACCAACCTGGTCACGCCCATCGCCGACGCCCACATGGACTCCGTCCCGCTGGTGGCCATCACCGGCCAGGTGTCGTCCAAGTCGATCGGCACGGACGCTTTCCAGGAAGCGGACATCTGCGGCATCACCATGCCGATCACCAAGCACAACTGGCTGGTCACCGACGCGGCGGAGATCCCGCGGACCATCGCCGAGGCGTTCCACGTCGCCTCCACCGGCCGCCCCGGCCCGGTCCTGGTCGACATCGCCAAGGACGCCCTCCAGGCCCGCACCACGTTCGTCTGGCCGCCCCACACCGACCTGCCCGGCTACCGGCCCGTCACCAAGCCGCACGCCAAACAGATCCGCGAGGCCGCCAAGCTGATCACGCAGGCCGGGCGGCCGGTGCTCTACGTCGGCGGCGGGGTGCTCAAGGCCCGGGCCACCGCCGAGCTGAAGGTCTTCGCCGAGCTGACCGGCGCCCCCGTGACCACCACCCTGATGGCGCTCGGCGCCTTCCCCGACAGCCACCCGCAGCACATCGGCATGCCGGGCATGCACGGCTCGGTCGCCGCCGTCACCGCCCTGCAGAAGGCCGACCTGATCGTCGCGCTGGGCGCCCGCTTCGACGACCGCGTCACCGGCCGGCTGGACTCCTTCGCCCCGCACGCCAAGATCGTCCACGCGGACATCGACCCCGCCGAGATCGGCAAGAACCGCGCCGCGGACGTCCCCATCGTCGGCGACGCCCGGGAGGTCCTGGCCGACCTGATCGTCGCCGTCCAGGCCGAGCACTCCGCCGGGCGCGTCGGCGACCACGCCGCCTGGTGGACGGAGATCGACCGGTGGCGCTCGGCGTACCCGCTGGGCTACGACCGACCCGAGGACGGCAGCCTCTCCCCGCAGCAGGTCATCCAGCGCATCGGGCAGCTCGCCCCGGAGAACACGGTCTACACCGCGGGCGTCGGCCAGCACCAGATGTGGGCCGCCCACTTCATCACCTACGAGCAGCCCGCCACCTGGCTCAACTCGGGCGGCGCGGGCACCATGGGCTACGCCGTGCCGGCCGCCATGGGCGCCAAGGTCGGCATGCCCGACCGCACGGTGTGGGCGATCGACGGGGACGGCTGCTTCCAGATGACCAATCAGGAACTGGTCACCTGCGCCCTCAACAACGTCCCGATCAAGGTCGCCGTCATCAACAACGGCTCCCTGGGCATGGTCCGCCAATGGCAGGCCCTGTTCTACAACGAGCGCTACTCCAACACCGTCCTGCACTCCGGCCCCGAGGCCGACGGCAAGCAGCCCTGCTCCGGCACCCGCGTCCCCGACTTCGTCAAGCTCGCCGAGGCCATGGGCTGCGTGGGGCTGCGCTGCGAGGACCCGGCCGAGCTGGACGCCGTCATCGAGCAGGCCAACGCGATCAACGACCGGCCGGTGGTCGTGGACTTCATCGTCCACCAGGACGCCATGGTCTGGCCCATGGTCGAGGCCGGCACCTCCAACGACCGGATCCTCGCCGCCCGCGGGGTCCGCCCCGACTTCGGCGACGTCGTCGACGACTGACACCAGGAGAGAGAAGACCGACCATGACCAAGCACACGCTCTCCGTCCTGGTGGAGAACACCCCCGGCATCCTGGCCCGGATCGCCGCCCTGTTCTCCCGCCGCGGCTTCAACATCGACTCGCTCGCCGTCGGCGTCACCGAGCACCCGGACATCTCCCGCGTCACCATCGTCGTCAACGTCGAGTCGCTGCCGCTGGAGCAGGTCACCAAGCAGCTCAACAAGCTCGTCAACGTGCTGAAGATCGTCGAGCTGGAGGACGCCGGGGCCGTCAAGCGGCAGCTCGTCCTGGTGAAGGTCCGCGCCGACAACGAGACCCGCTCCCAGATCACGGAGATCGTCCAGCTGTTCCGCGCCAAGACGGTGGACGTCTCCCCGGAGGCCGTCACCGTCGAGGCCACCGGCGGCAGCGACAAGCTCAACGCCATGCTCAAGATGCTGGAGCCGTTCGGCATCAAGGAGCTGGTGCAGTCCGGCACCATCGCCATCGGCCGCGGCGCCCGCTCGATCACCGACCGCAGCCTGCGGGCCCTGGACCGCTCGGCCTGATCCCGCCGGTCCGATCCCCCGCCGGGTCCGGATACCGGGACCCGGCGACATCCGCCCTTCCCGCCGTCATACGGTGGGACGCAACACCTCGCATTCAAGGAGAAACCACACGTGGCTGCCGAGCTGTTCTACGACAACGACGCCGACCTGTCCATCATCCAGCGCCGCAAGGTCGCGGTCCTCGGCTACGGCAGCCAGGGCCACGCCCACGCGCTGTCGCTGCGTGACTCGGGCGTCGACGTCCGCGTGGGCCTGCACGAGGGCTCCAAGTCCCGGCAGAAGGCCGAGGAGCAGGGCCTGCGCGTGGTCACCCCCGCCGAGGCGGCGGCCGAGGCCGACGTCATCATGATCCTCGTCCCGGACCCGGTCCAGGCCGAGGTCTACGAGCAGTCGGTCAAGGAGCACCTGAAGGACGGCGACGCGCTGTTCTTCGGCCACGGCTTCAACATCCGCTTCGGCTTCATCAAGCCCCCGGCCGGCGTCGACGTCTGCATGGTCGCCCCCAAGGGCCCGGGCCACCTGGTGCGCCGTCAGTACGAGGAGGGCCGCGGCGTCCCGTGCATCGCGGCCGTCGAGCAGGACGCCTCCGGCAAGGCCTTCGAGCTCGCCCTCTCCTACGCCAAGGCCATCGGTGGCACCCGCGCCGGCGTCATCAAGACCACCTTCACCGAGGAGACCGAGACCGACCTCTTCGGCGAGCAGGCCGTGCTCTGCGGCGGCGCCAGCGCCCTGGTCAAGGCGGGCTTCGAGACCCTGGTCGAGGCCGGCTACCAGCCGGAGATCGCCTACTTCGAGTGCCTCCACGAGCTGAAGCTGATCGTGGACCTGATGTACGAGGGCGGCCTGGAGAAGATGCGCTGGTCCGTCTCCGAGACGGCCGAGTGGGGCGACTACGTCACCGGCCCGCGCATCGTCACCGACGAGACCCGCGCCGAGATGAAGAAGGTCCTCGCCGAGATCCAGGACGGCACCTTCGCCGAGAACTGGATGAAGGAGTACAAGGCGGGCCTGCCGAAGTACAACGAGTACAAGAAGGCCGACGAGGACCACCTGCTCGCCACCACCGGCCAGAAGCTGCGCAAGCTGATGAGCTGGGTCGACGACGAGCAGTGAGCCCCTCCTGGTGGGGCCGCCGCGAGACGGCCCCACCAGGCGCTCCGGACACGCTTGTCCACGGCGGCCGGTCCCGTCGGGGTGATCCTTGCGAAACGGAGCAGGACGCCCGCCCGTCCGCCGATACACTGCTCGGCAAGAAAGCGCGTCAGGCTCACAGCGTCGTGCGTCTCCAACGCGGCTGCGCCCCTTCACCGCCTGCGGCCGTCGGGACGGCCGTCGTTCCCGTGTGCCCCCCACGGCACGGCCCGGGACACCCATGGACCAGTGAGGACTGAGGACCCCGTGAGCACTGCTTCGACCCGCAAACCCGTCGTACTCATCGCCGAGGAACTCTCGCCCGCCACCGTCGACGCGCTCGGCCCGGACTTCGAGATCCGGCACTGCGACGGCGCCGACCGCGCCGACCTGCTGGCCTCCCTCGTGGACGTCGACGCCGTCCTCGTACGCTCCGCCACCAAGATCGACGCCGAGGCGATCGCCACCGCCAAGCGGCTGCGGGTCGTCGCCCGCGCCGGCGTCGGCCTCGACAACGTGGACGTCTCCGCCGCCACCAAGGCCGGCGTGATGGTCGTCAACGCCCCCACCTCCAACATCACCACCGCCGCCGAACTCGCCTGCGGCCTCCTCATCGCCACCGCCCGCAACATCCCGCAGGCCAACGCCGCGCTGAAGAACGGCGAGTGGAAGCGGTCGAAGTACACGGGCGTGGAGCTGTCCGAGAAGACGCTCGGTGTCGTCGGCCTGGGCCGCATCGGGGTGCTCGTCGCCCAGCGCATGGCCGCCTTCGGCATGAAGATCGTCGCCTACGACCCCTACGTACAGCCCGCCCGCGCCGCGCAGATGGGCGTCCGCCTCTGCACCCTCGACGAGCTGCTGGAGACGGCCGACTTCATCACCGTCCACCTCCCGAAGACCCCCGAGACGCTCGGCCTGATCGGCGACGAGGCGCTGCGCAAGGTCAAGCCGTCGGTGCGGATCGTCAACGCCGCGCGCGGCGGCATCGTGGACGAGACCGCGCTCGCCGCGGCCCTGAAGGAGGGCCGGATCGCCGGCGCGGGCCTGGACGTCTACGCGTCCGAGCCCTGCACGGACTCGCCCCTCTTCGAGTTCGACAACGTCGTGGCCACCCCGCACCTGGGCGCCTCCACGGGCGAGGCGCAGGAGAAGGCGGGCATCTCCGTCGCCAAGTCGGTGCGGCTGGCCCTCGCCGGCGAGCTGGTGCCGGACGCGGTCAACGTCCAGGGCGGCGTCATCGCCGAGGACGTCAAGCCGGCGCTGCCGCTGGCCGAGAAGCTCGGCCGCATCTTCACGGCGCTGGCGGGCGAGGTCGCGGTCCGCCTCGACGTGGAGGTCTACGGCGAGCTCACCCAGCACGACGTCAAGGTCCTCGAACTCTCGGCCCTGAAGGGCGTGTTCGAGGACATCGTCGACGAGACGGTCTCCTACGTGAACGCGCCGCTCTTCGCGCAGGAGCGCGGCGTCGAGGTCCGCCTGACGACGGGCTCCGAGTCCCCGGAGCACCGCAACGTCGTCACCGTCCGCGGCACGCTGTCGGGCGGCGACGAGGTCTCCATCTCCGGCACCCTGGCCGGCCCCAAGCACCTCCAGAAGATCGTTGCGGTGGGCGAGAAGGACATCGACCTCGCCCTCGCCGACCACATGGCCTTCCTCCGCTACGTCGACCGCCCCGGCGTCGTCGGCACCATCGGCCGCATCCTCGGCGAGGCGGGCATCAACATCGCCGGCATGCAGGTGTCGCGGGCGACGGAGGGCGGCGAGGCGCTGGTCGCCCTGACGGTCGACGAGTCGATTCCGCTGCCGGTGCTCGCGGAGATCGCCGACGAGATCGGTGCGGCGTCGGCCCGCGCGGTGAACCTGACGGACTAGGCGCGCCGGTCGCGAACGCCGGACGGGCCGACAGGCCGACGGGTCGACCGGCCGGCCCGTCCGGCGTTACGGGAACGGGGCGAATCCCCACCGGTTTGCGTTATGGAGGTCAGGCAGGCGTGAGGAGAATCGATGAATCCGAGTTTCGTGGCACGCCGCAGAATTATGTGGCCCAACTGGATCTGACGACCGAGCAGCTGGTCTCGCGGTGGGGGCGTGAGGAGATATCCCTGGATGACCTCGGGCCGTGGTTCACGTTTGCTTTCGCTCTGGAGAACGGGATCCTGGCCGCCTTGGCCCGGGAAGTCGACAACGCGCCGGGGCCGGGTTACGCCCTGACTGCCATAGGGGAGCAGGACCCGCGCACGACGCTGGCTCACTTTCTGGCGGAGGCCGGGCTCGGCGCGGATTGCGTACTCCACGAGGGGTTCGAGTAGTCGCCGCGACCCCCGCCGGCCATACCCCCGCTTGCCCCGCCCGGCGTTTGGGGAGGAAGCGGCGGAGTCCGCTTCAGGGAGTCCGGGGGCTCTCCTCGGGAATCGGCGCGGGGGAGGGGCC
>NZ_JBPQTX010000054.1:0-29215 GCF_051386555.1 Streptomyces sp. URMC 126 | reverse complement strand
TGTATAAGAGACAGCCCCTCCGGAGCCACCCGCTCCACTGGAACCCCCAGCGCGCCGAGCGCGGCGACCTCGTCGTCCGGCGTGGCGGTGTCGGTCACCACCGCCTCGTAGGCGGCGGCCGTGCCGTACGCGTGCGTGGCCGTCCTGCCGAACTTGGTGTGGTCCACCAGGAGCAGCGACCGTTCGGCGGAGGCCAGCATGGCCTCCTTCACCTCCGCGTACGCGCGCAACGGGTGGAACAGCCGCCCGCGCAGCACGGCGGTGGCGGACGTCAGGGCCACGTCCGCGTGGATCCGCGCGAGGGCGCGGGTGACCTCCGGTCCGGTGCAGGAATCGAACTCGCCGTGGAAGTGCCCGCCGAGGAGCACGACCTCGACGGCGGGCGCGGCCCCCAGCCGCTGGGCCACGCCGACGGAGTTGGTGACGACCGTGAGCCCGTCGAGCCGGGCCAGGGCGGCGGTGAGCGGGAAGAGCGTCGTGGAGTCGTCCATGAGGACGGTCGAACCGGGGGCGATCCGGCCGGCGACGGCGGCACACAGCGCCGCCTTCGCCGCGAGGGCGGTGCCGACGCGGAAACGGGTGGCCGTCTCCATCGTCAGGGCCGGGAAGGCGACGGCCCGGCCGCGCCGCTTGCGGAGCAGCCGGCGCCCGTCCAGTTCGTCGAGGTCCCGGTGCATCGTCATCAGGCTGACCCCGAACCGGGCGGCCAGGTCGTCGATGCGGACCTCGCCGTGTTCGGCGACGCAGCGCAGTACGTCCTGCCGCCGCTGCTCGACGGCGGCCTCCGACGGCCGTGCCCTGGGCGGCATCCGGTGACTCCCTCTCTCCACTCTCACGGCGTCACTCCGCACGGCGTCCGGCGTCCGCCGGTCAGGCCTCCCGCGGCAGCACCAGCGGCTTGACCGCCGTACGGTCGCGGGCGCCCGCGGTGAGCGCCCGCTCGGCGTCCCCCAGGCCGTAGCGGTGGCTGACGAGCCGCAGGAGCTCGACCTCGCCGGACGCGGCCAGGGCGATGGCGGTGGGCCAGGTCCCCGCGTACCGGAAGGTGCCGGTCACCTCGATCTCGAAGTTTTGCACATGGGCCAGCGGCAGGGAGACGCTGTCGCCGCCCATGCCGACCAGGACGGCCCGGCCCGCGCGGCCGACGGTCCGGATCGCCTCGTCGGCGACGGCCGGGACGCCGGAGCACTCCAGCAGCACGTCGGGCTCGAAACCGCTGTCCGCGAGGCGGGTGGCGGTGACGTCGAGAACGGCCGTCGCGCCGAGGTCCCGGGCCAGTGCGAGCCGGTGCGGCGAGACGTCGGTGACCACGACCTCCGTGGCGCCGAACGCCCGGGCGGTCTGGGCGGCGACCAGCCCGATGGGCCCCGCACCGGTGACCAGCACCCGGGAGCCGGGGCTCACCCGGGCCTTGCGGCACGCCCACACCCCGACCGACAGCGGCTCCAGCAGGGCCGCCGACTCGGCGTTCAGCGGCTCGGGCACGGGGTGGGCGAAGTCCTCGTCGACGGCCACGTACTCGCACAGCGCCCCGTCCACCGGCGGGGTCGCGTAGAAGGAGACGTCCGGACAGAGGTTGTACCGGCCGGGCCGGCACTGCGCGCACCGGCCGCAGGGCACGCCCGGTTCGACGGAGACGAGCTGCCCCGGCCGCAGCCGGCGGACGCCCGGCCCAGTGGCGACCACGGTGCCCCCGGGCTCGTGGCCGAGCACCATCGGGGCCCGTACGACGAACTCGCCGATCCGGCCGTGGCGGTAGTAGTGCACGTCGGAGCCGCAGATGCCCACCGCCTCGACCCGGACGAGCACCTGCCCCGGCCCGGGCAGCGGTACCGGGCGCTCCTCGATCCGCAGATCCTCGGGGCCGTGGAGGACGGCGGCACGCATGGTGGACGGGACGGCGGAGGGGAGGTGAGGGCGGTCGCTCATGGTCCGGTCGGTGGCTTTCTCCTGGGGGCCGGTGGTGGTCACCGGCGCGGCGAAGCCCATTTTTAGCAGAAAATCGTGGGATTGATAACGCACTATGTGTGAACTCTGCTCGGCGTGCCCGGGGAGCACGCCACCGACTCCGTGTGGTTTGCCCCGCACCGTCGGCGGTTAGTGAACTTCCGGCGGACGGCCGGGACAGGCGGATGGCCGCACGGCGGACGACCACGGTGGCGGGCGGTCGGGACACGTGTGGTCGGGGCGAACGGGCGGTCGGGACAGGGCGGATGACCGGGACGGCAGCGGAGAGCGAACGCGACGGAGGGCACCTCGCGCCCCAGCCGTTGAGCCAGTACGCCCTGCTGGCCGACGGCGAGCGCGGCGTCCTCGTCGGCCCGCGCGGCGAGTACGCCTGGATGTGCGCCCCGCGCTGGGACTCGGACGCCGTCTTCTCCACCCTCGTCGGCGGGACGGGCGTCTACCTGGTCACCCCGGCGGGCCGGTTCGTGTGGGGCGGCTACTACGAGGAGGGGACGCTGATCTGGCGCAGCCGCTGGGTCACCGACGACGGCATCGTCGAGTGCCGCGAGGCCCTCGCCTTCCCCGGCGACCCGCACCGCGCGGTCCTCCTCCGCCGGATCATGCCCTGCCGGAACGCCGCCGCCCGGATGTCCGTCGCCCTGGAACCGTGCGCGGCCTTCGGCCGCCACCCGCTGCGGGACTTCTCCCGCCAGGCCCCCGGGGTGTGGACCGGACGCGCGGGCGAGCTCCGGCTGCGCTGGTCCGGCCGGTTCCCCGACCCGCGGCAGACCGGCGCCGGGGGCCGCCGGCTGGTCACGGAAGCGACGGTGGAGGGCGGGACGTCCCTCGACCTCGTCCTGGAGATCGGCGACCGGCCGTTCCCCGCCCGGCCGCCCGACCCCGACGCCCTGTGGCGAGCCACCGAGGAGGCGTGGCACGCGGCCCTCCCGCCGCTGGACGGCACGGTCGCCCGGACCGACGCCCGCCGCGCGTACGCCGTCCTACGCGGTCTGACCGGCGCGTCCGGCGGCATGGTCGCGGCGGCCACCACCAGCCTCCCCGAGCGCGCCGAGGAAGGCCGCAACTACGACTACCGCTACGTGTGGCTCCGCGACCAGTGCTACGCCGGCCAGGCCGTCGCCGCCGCCGGGGACACGGCGCTGCTCGACGACGCCGTCCGGTTCGTCACGGCCCGCCTGCACGAGAACGGCCCCCGCACGGCCCCCGCCTACACCGTGGACGGGCAGCCCATCCCCGACGAACGCGAGCTCGACCTCCCCGGCTACCCCGGCGGCTTCGACCGCGTCGGCAACAAGGTCGGCGGCCAGTTCCAGCTCGACGTCTTCGGCGAGTGCCTCCTGCTGCTGGGCACCGCCGAGCGCCACGGCCGGCTGGACGCCGACGGCCGGCGGGCGGCGGTCGTCGCCGCGGACGCCATCGCCCGGCGCCACGACGAACCGGACGCCGGCGTATGGGAACTCCGCCCGCGCCGCTGGGCCCACAGCCGACTGGCGTGCGCGGCCGGCCTGCGGCGCGTCGCCGCCGCCGGAGCCCACGGCGCACGGGCGGCTGAGTGGGGCGCGCTCGCCGACCGCCTGGTGGCCGACACCGCCGCCCACTGCCTCCACCCGTCCGGCCGCTGGCAGCGCTCCCCCGGGGACCCCGGCCTGGACGGCGCCCTGCTGCTGCCCCCGCTCCGCGGCGCAGTCCCCGCCGACGACCCCCGCACCCGCGCCACCCTGCGCGCCTACCTCGACGACCTCACCGAAGACCACTACGCCTACCGCTTCCGCCACGGGAGACAACGCCTGGAGACGGTCGAAGGCGCCTTCCTTCTCTGCGGCTTCGTCACGGCCCTGGCCGAGCACCAGCAGGGCCACGAGGTGTCCGCGTTCCGCTGGTTCGAACGCAACCGCGCCGCCTGCGGACCCGCCGGCCTCTACTCGGAGGAGTACGACGTCGCCCAACGCCGGCTCCGCGGCAACCTCCCCCAGGCCTTCGTCCACGCCCTGATGCTGGAGTGCGCGGCACGCCTCGGCCGGCCGTGGGACGGGGAATGACGGTCGGCCTCACCGGAAAACTCATGGCTCTCGACCGTCGCGGCAGCCAGAATGCGCCAGTGAGTACCGAACAGCATCCCGTCGAACACGAGGACCGGTGGATCCTGGGCCTTCGCGGCATGAGCGTCACCCGGATCAGCGTGGACTCCCGGCTCGTGGCGGCCCTCGGCTCCGGCTGGGAAGTCGCGTTCGCGGCGCCCGTCCGCCTATCTCTCGGGTCGGCCCACACCAACCCGTCCGTGCTCTTGAACCCGGGAGCGCAGGACGTCGCAGCGGCCCTCGCCCTCTCCGGAGCGAAGGTCCTGTCGCCGGTCGCGTTCAAGTCGGGCTTCCTGCGGTTCGTTTTCGACACGGGCCACCACCTCACCTGCTCGCCCGACGCGTCCGTCGAAGCGTGGCGGATCACGGGTCCGGGAGGATGGCGCTTCACCGCGCCGCCGGGAGGCGGCATCGCCGTCCGGACCGGCTCGGAAACGAGCGAGCCCCGGCCGCGCTGAGTCCACGCGTCGTCACCCCCCACCCGTTTCACCGCGCCGATCCGTGGCACCCGCGTCATACCGACGGCGGCGACGGCGGCGGGAACGACGACGGCGGTCACGGCCCACGTCCGGTGACCGCGGCGGACGGGAGGAGCGGAGGCACACCATGGGGACGAGTGCGGGGTCGGACGGTTCGGCGAAATCCTCGCGGTCCGGGGCGCTGCCGTTCGACGGGCCCTGGCCCGAGGCGGCGGGGCGGCTCTTGCGGGACGTGTCCGGGCTGGTGCACGCGGAGGCCGGAGGACCGGACGGCCCGCTGACCACGGCGATCGGCCGGGCGCGCGTCGCCGGGACCGCGATGGCGCTGAGCGGCGCCCTGGGCGCGCTCTCCCTCGTCTCCGCGCACCAGGCGCTGCTGCGGGCCACCGAGCGAATCCTGCCGCCGCCCCGGGCGGCCCTGGCCCTCGCGGCCGGCTACGCCGGGGCCGCCGTCGGCCTCACCCGCCTGCGGCGCGCCGCGTCCCGCGCCGCCCGACGGTCCTCCGTCGAGGCCGCGGAACTGGTGCTGACGGAACTGGCCGAATCGGGAGTGTGACCCCCCGCGTCCGGGGGCCGGGTCCACGTCCGGCCGTGGCACAGCGCCGGCGCACAGAGCTTTCCGGACCACACCGTGACCGCCTCCGAGCGGGAGCGCGGAGGGGGGAGCCGGTGACGGCGCCGGACATCGGTCCGGGCGGCAGTTCCCGTAGCAGCGGCACCCAATTCCGAACAACGAGCACACGCGCGATTTCGCCGGCGCGACCGCGACCGCCCCCTGCACGCACAACGCCCGGCGCCGGCGGATCCGGTACGTCCGGGGCGGCGGCGCGTTCCTGCCGCCGGGCGGACGGGGGAGGGGGAGCCGACGACCGGCCGGCTCAGGCGGGGCCGGTTCCCTCCGGCACGGTGGTCAGACTCATGCCCTCGGCGTCGATCGCGTCGCTCCTGATCAGGGCCTGCTCGCCCCGGACGTCCGTCATGAAGACGAAGGGCGGCACCACGGGCGGTACGGACAGCGCGTCGGCGTCGAAGGTGAGGCACAGGATGCCCTGCACACAGCCGTGAAACCGGGTGAGGTACAGGGTGACCTCGCCGTCGAGGCGGAGGCCGTCGACCGCGAGGGAGAACTCGCGTGTGCCGTCGCGGGTTCGGAGCCGGTAGTCGGTGAGGGAAGCGGCGCGCATCCGCAGTGCCATGACCTTGCGCGGGCCGACGACGGTCGGCAGGCGTTCCACGGCGGCGAGCGTGAAGCCCTCCGGGGCGAAGTGGGTCGTACTGATCGTCCCCGGCGTCGGCGTGGTGAGCGGGTGTGCGGTGGGCGGGCCGGGGCGGTCGGGCGCGGCGCCGGGGAGGGTGGTGGCGGCCATGAGGAGGACGGGGAGGACGACGGCGAGGGCCGGCGGGGACGACGTGCCGGGACCGCCGCGCGGGGTCTCCGGCGGGTCGGGAGTCGCCGGGTCGGGGGCCGCCGGGACAGGAGTCGCCGGGTCGGGGGTCCAGGCGCACCCCATCGCTCCGCCGGCGATCCCGAGCAGCATTCCGAGGAGGAACCCGCCCAGGTTGCTGGCCGCGAAGGAGAGCACCGAAAGGATCACGGCGTGGGCGCCGACGTAGTGCCGGGCCCGGGGCAGGAACAGCAGGAACAGGCCCGCGACGATCAGGGCCGCGCCGATGCCCAGAGCGGCGATGCCGCCGAGGCCGAGACCGATGAGGACGTTCCAGGGCGCGAAGGGCACGACGAGGAACTCCGTGCCGGCGGCGATCAGCAGGATGCCCGCCCAGAACGGGCGGGTCCGCCGCCACCGGCGCAACTCGTCGCGCGGGGAACGGCCGGACCCGCGGCGGGACGTCAGAAGCACGCCGGCCCGTCCAGGCTGACGGTGAGCTTGAGGCCCCTGAGCCGGAAGTCGCCTCCGGTCGCGGACCAGGAGTGGCTGCGGACTCCGTCCACGGACACGTCCGAGGCCTGAAGGCCGAAGCGGCCCGGCTCGCCCCGGACACCGGGCACCCGGTCCAGGGTGGCGGCGTCCCGTCCGATCTCGACCTGTCCGAACCGCGCGTCGCCGACCAGGTCCTCGCTGTTCAGGACGAGGTTGCGCGCGGTCACCGGGCCGGCCTTGCCGCCGGCGGACAGCTTGAACGTGACCGTACCCACGGGCGTGTCGACCCGCGCGGCCTGGCAGATGTCCGACAGCTTCGCCTCGCCGAGACCGAGAACGGCTCCGGGACGCCCCGCCCCGTCCGCGGTCCGCGCGACATCGACGAACGAGGCGAGCCCCTTGCCGGACAACGCACCGGCCGAAACCTGGAAACCTTTACCCGAGACGGCGAAGGACGACGCCAGTACACCGTCCGCCATGGCGACTCCCATGGCTCCCACGGCCAGCAGGGCGGGCAACGCGATCACCGCCGCCTTCCGCCACGCCGTCCTGCCCTCGCGCACGTCCCGACTCACCCGTCCACCCCCGCCCGGCCCAGTGCCACAGGCTGCATGCCCAACGACGCGGCGGCCACGCCTGCGGGCGCGTCCCTCGTCCAGGTGACTGACGGTCCAGAGGCCGACGGCGACGGACTGACGGTGGCGACGAACCGCGCCCGTGACGGGGGCACCCTCAGGCGCGTAGTCCGCCGGATCGTCGCGTTCCGGTCGGTACGGGTGCCCGTGCGGCCTCTCCCGGGCGGCGGAAAACGGCCATACCGCGTTGCACCGGAGAAGCCGGATCGCGTTCACGGGAGAGGCTCCCGCACGGGCGGGGCGACTGACGGAGACCGCTCGCCCCATCGTCACCAACCGCTTCATCCAGCGCACTTCGGCCCCGGAGAAGCTCTCCGTCGACCTCGGTTCGGGGCGCCCGCGAGGGCGTCGGGCGTACGCGCTAGGGTGCGCCGGTGGATCTTTACATCGTCGTCGGGTTCGGGCCCGCCGGAGCGGCCACGGCCAGGCTGCTGGCCGGACAGGGCCACGCGGTACGCGTCGTCACCAGGTCGGGCCGCGCCCCCGAACCCGGCATCGAGCACATCGCCTTGAACGCGGCGGACGGGGCGCGGCTCACCGAGGCCGCCCGGGGCGCCACCGCGATCTTCGGTTGCGCGGCACCGCCCTACCACCGCTGGACGAAGGAGTGGCCGCCGCTGGCCGAGGCGCTCTGCGAGGCGGCCGAGGCGACCGGAGCGGTTCTGGTCATGCTCGGCAACCTCTACGGCTACGGCCCGGTGGACGGGCCCCTGACCGAGGACCTGCCGCTCGCGGCGACCGGGCCGAAGGGGCGGGTGCGCGCCGCCGCCTGGGAACGGGCGCGGACCCTGCACGAGCAGGGGCGCGTCAAGGCGGTCGAGGTACGGGCCTCCGACTTCTTCGGACCCGGCGTGACCGACGGCGGTCATCTGGCCGGGCGTTTCCTGCCGCCGCTGCTCCGTGGCAAGGCGGTCGGCGCGCTCGGCGACCCCGACGCCCCGCACAGCTGGAGCTACCTCCCCGACGTGGCCCGAGCCCTGGTGGAGGTCGCGGGTGACGAGCGGGCCTGGGGGCGTGCCTGGCACGTGCCGACGGAACCGCCGCTGTCCGTGCGGGAGATGGCGGACCGCCTCGCCGCCGCGGCCGGTACCCCGCCGGTCGCCGTCCGCGCGACGCCGCCGGCCGTCCTGGGCCTCGCGTCGCTGTTCTCCCCGCTGCTCCGCGAACTGAAGGAGATCCGCTACCAGTTCGACCGGCCCTTCGTCGTCGACTCGGCCGCCTACCGGTCCGCGTTCACGGTTCGCGCCACGCCCGTCGACGAGCAGGTCGAGGCGACGGTCGCGTGGTGGCGAGAGCGCCTGGCCGCCGGCGCCTGACGCGGGTCCGCCCGCCGCACGGCGGACGGGCGCGGGACTTTTCCGCTCCGTACGAGGAAAGAGGAAAAGCGCGTCGGCTGCTTTTCCGTTCCGCGCTCACAGCGGCATCGGCAGGAATGGATTCCGTGCTTCGACCCGGCCGAACGCCGCCCGCCGGGCCCTCGTTCCCGTGAGGGAAAAGGGCCCGGCGTTTTGTGCTGCGGAAGGTCAGCGGACGAACTTCCAGGTGATCCCGTTGACCACACCCCGGTCCAGCGGCGCGAGCTTCCGGAACGCCGTCTGGCTGAGGTCTATGTGCGTCCGGTCACAGGACGGACACTTGTCCCTGACCGGTACACGTATGGTCTTTCCGTTGTACGAGACCTCCACCGAAACGCCTCTGCACAGCGGGTCGTTGTTCGGGTTCGGGCTGGTCCACCAGGCGGCGGGCACCGCGACCAGGTCCTGTGACGAGGCGTCGATCGGCGTTCCGCAGGCGCCGTAACCCTTGTCGTTGTAGTACGTCATCTTGCCGGTCATCGTCTGGCCGATCGGAATGTCGGCCGACGCCGGCCCCGCGCCGAGGGCGATACCCGTGGCGGCGGCGACCAGAGCGCAGGCGGTGAAGCGGGCGCGCCTGAATTCACGCATGGTGATGTCTCCTCCTGAGGCAGGGGAATACGACACGCGAAGCCGGAGCCGGAAAGGAATCCTCGACCCGGTCGTCGACGGGGTCTTCGACGCGGCCGCCGGCTTCGGGACCCATGGATTTCACGGCCCTCGGTGTTCCCGCAACCCCCGTTGGCCTCAGTTGTCCGGAACTGAGTGCTCTATGAACTCAGTTGGGCCGGAACACCATCGGTCCGTCCGAAAACCCACCGGAACACCCGGGCACGGCGAAACACCCTGGTACGGTGAAACATCCGGCACGACGGACGTCGGCATGGCGACGGCGGAGACCAGGAGACGGAGGGGACGTCAAGCGGAGGGATTCGGCTCGGCGGCCCTCAAAGCGCCGACGACTCACCGGCGTCGGGGGCGGTCAGAGGCCCGCGCGAGCGCCCGTACGCCGCCGCGTTCCCCCCCCCGTGCGGGGCTTACACCCGCCCGTCGTCCGGTACGGGCTCCGGGGGGAGGTGGACGGAGAGCAGGCACACGTCGTCGCGCTGTTCGTCGGGGAGGAGGCGGGCGAGCAGGGTGTCGAGGGAGCCGACGCCGCCGCGCGTGGAGACGCTCCGGGCGGCCTCCAGGAGCCGGTCGAGGCCGGCGTCGAGGTGTTCGCCGGGGCGCTCGATCAGCCCGTCGGTGTACATCAGCAGATGGTCACCGGGCTCGATCCGGCAGGTGGCCTCCTCGTAGGAAGGCCGCAGGGTCGCGCCGAGCAGGACGCCTTCGGGCGGGGTCAGGTACTCGGGCTTGCCCTGCCGGAGGAGGAGGGGCGGCGGGTGGCCGGCCTGGGCCCAGGTCAGGCAGCGCTCGGTGGGGTCGTACCGCCCGAGGACCATGGTGGCCGTGGCGTGCCCGTCGGGGGTGTGCAGCAGCAGGGTGTTGAGCCGGTGCAGGGCGCCGGTCAGCGACGAGCCGGTGAACACCATTCCCTTGGCGGTGAAGCGCAGTTGCGCCATGGTGGCCACCGCGTCGATGCCGTGTCCGGCGACGTCCCCGACGGCGAAGAGGACGCAGCCGTCGGGCATCTCGACGGCGCTGTACCAGTCGCCGCCCACGCTGAGGTCGTCATGGGAGGGCAGGTAGGCGACGTCGACGCGGAGGTCGGCGAGGTTCAGCGACTGGGTGGGCAGCGGCAGCAGCGCGTGCTGGAGCCGCGCCGCCACCAGGCGTTCCGTTTGGAGCACGTTGCGCTGGGCGAGCACCGCCTGCTGGGACTCCAGCAGGGCCAGCTCGGCGCGGCGCCGGGCGGTGAGGTCCTGGATGACGCCGTGCACCTCGACGGGCGTGCCGTCGGCGTCCGGCACGGTCTCTGCGACGACGCGGAGGTGCTTGACGCCGGCGGCCGTGGCGAACCGGAACAGGTGGTCCATGGGCGCTCCGTCGTCGAGGAGCGCCTGAATGGCCCGGGCGAAGTCCGGCAGGTCCTCGGGCAGCAGGTGGCGCGGCAGCTCGTCGAGGCGCATCGGCCCCAGCGAGCGGTCGCGGGCCAGGATGTCGTAGACCTGCGGTGACCAGGTGACGGTGTCGGTGGCCAGGTTCCAGTCCGTCCAGCCGAGGTTGCCGAGCCGCTGGAGGTCGGCGAGCAGCTCCCGCTGCCGGGTCTCGGTGTCGTGGCCGGTCCAGCAGACGACGAGGGAGTCGCCCAGCCGCGCCACCCGCACCGAGTAGACGGACTGGCGGCGGACGCCCGCGACGACCTCCTCGTAGGCGAACGGCTCGCTCTGGTACGGCTGCCCGGTCTCCAGGGTGTGCAGGTAGCCGTGCCAGGCCGAGGAGCCGGCCATGGTGGGGTAGCACTCCAGGACGCGCAGGCCGACGAGCTGGCGGCCTCGCCGGCCCGCGACGTCGACGGACTGCGGCGCGGCGGCGTCGATCCGGAAGTCCTCGACGTCGCCCGCCGCCGACCGCAGGGGCGTGAGCAGGGCCGCCGGCCCCATGAGCGCGTCGAAGACGGCCTGGACGTGTTCGGTCAGGGGCGGGCCGGGCCGGCCGTCCGGTGTGTCGCACATGTGCAAGCTCCCCGCGCAGAGTCGCGCCACCGCCCGCAGCAGTTCCCGGAGGGCGGGGTCGAAGGGGGCGTCGACCGTGCGGAGGACGCCCAGGGCCGCGGTGACCGTGCCCCCGGTGACCACGGGGAGCCAGGCCCGCGTGGACCACCGGTCGGCCGGCTCGCCGATCAGGTGGTACCGGAGCGCGTCCCGCTCGGGGTCCTCCAGCCAGACGGCCTCGCCCCGGCGGACGACGTCCTGCGCGGCGATGCCGCGGACGGGCGGCACCGACCTCCACTGGGCGGCGAGGGCGGCCCCGACACCGGCATGGCCGCCGAGGTTCAGCACTCCGTCCGGGGTGCTGAGGAAGACCATCACGGCGTCGGCGTGCACCGGCGCCCCCGCCAGGTGGTTCAGCAGCGTCCCGGCGAGCTCCCCGAGACCCGTGACGCGGGCCAAGGCCTCGCCCACGGAGCCCAGGACCTCCGCGTGCGTCCGGTGCGCGCCGGCCCGCGGCGGGCCGGCGCGGGTGTACCGCACGGGGTCGAACACCGAGCCGCCCTCCGGACCGGCCGCACCGGGAGCCTTCCGGGCGGCGGGGACGGCGCCGCTCTGCGGCAGGTCGCCGAGGACGATCCAGCACTCCTCTATCAACGTCCGGCCGGCGGTGCGGGCGCGCCGCGTCAGGTGCTCGTAGGCCGCCGCGGCGGAACAGTCGGAGCGCGCCATGAGGACACCCTTGGCGCGTTCGAGCACCGCCGTGGTGGAGGACAGCTGCTCCAGCCGCTCGTTCTCGGCCCGTAGCTTGGCCACCACCTTCGCCAGTGCGACGACGTCGGGTTCGACGCCGGACTTCTCGTCCCGGACTGACTCGCTCGTCACGCCCCGAGCATGGCACAGACGGCTGCCGTCCGGCCCGTTTCCGCACATCAGGGCGAGTGGTCGGCCGGACGTTCGGGGTGTGACGCGGTGCTCCGCCGCTCCGCTCATGGTCCCAGGAACCGCCGTGCCCGGGTAGGGAGTTCGAGAACGGCCGGCTCGGCGGCCACCGGAGAGAGGGGAGGCCGCCCGGGGTCGGTGGAATCGGCCGGGGGCCGGCGGGCGGCTTCGCCGCCGGGAAGGGGACGAACCGGTGCGAGATCCGCATGACGGCCGCCTCACTCCTCGCGAACGCCTCCGTACCACCGCTTTCGTCCCCCCGCCCGCTCCGACGACGGCCCGCGCGCGCGGCGCGTGCGCGCGAACGCACACGGGAAACGCCGGGACATGCCGGAGAGGACACGAAACGGTGAATCGTGCCGCGCGCGTCACGACCGGAGCGGCCCGTGGTGGACTCAGGGGCCCGGCCCGGACCCCGCTCACAGGCCTCCACGGCGGGGCGGCTCCCGGCCGGTGGCCGAAGTCCGGCCGGAAGTCCCGACCAAAGGTGCCCTTGTTACGATCACCGCCCCGCCGTACCCGCCGGCCCCGGCTGCCGCGCCCCGCCGTTCGCCGCTTTCGGCGGAGCGGCACCCCCGGAAAGAGAAGGAGAGAGAAGAGTGCCGGAGAACTCCTTCCAGGGCCTGGCCGTCGACACCCGGCCCGCCCCCGCCGTCTATCTCGTCGTCGGCATCCCCGGATCGGGGAAGAGCTCGGTATCCGCCGCGCTCGCCCGGCGCTTCCCGCTCGGCGCGCACATCGAGGGGGACCAGCTCCAGGAACTCATCGTCTCCGGAGGGCGCCTGCCCACACCGGAGCCGGACGCGGAGGCCGACCGCCAGCTGCTGCTGCGGGCCCGGAACGCCTCCGTGCTCGCCCGCAGCTTCCACGCCGGCGGGGTCGTCCCCGTGATCGACGACGTGGTCGTCCGGCGTGCGCACCTCGACTACTACCTGGAGCGGTTGGAGGGCCTGCCGCTGCACCTCGTCGTCCTCGCGCCCACGGCGGAGGTCGTCGCCCGCCGGGTCGCCGAACGGGACAAGGTGCTGGCCGACGACTGGTCGTTCCTCGACGAGGCGATGCGGGCCGAACTCGGCGGGCTGGGAACGTGGTTCGACAGCTCCGAGATGACCCTCGGCGAGACGGTCGACGCGATCCTCGCCAAGGGCTGAGCCTCCCGATCCGCCACCCCGGCGCCTTCGCCCGGGGCCGGCGCGCCCACGCACCTCGGGCGTGCCCGCCCGGCGCGGGAGCGTCCGCGCGTCGTCCTCCGTGCGCCTCCCGCTGTCCGGCCGCGCCACCCGAAACGGTCGTGCGCGGGCACCGTGAGAGGATCGGCCGATGAACCGGACGATGCGGAACCACCCCTTCGCCCTGCTGCTGATACTCTCCTCGGCCGCCGCGCTGACCGCCTGCGGGCGGTCCGATCCCGTGCCGAGCGTCCGGGCCCAATCGCTGCCCACCGCCGGCGTGCCCACGGCCCCGGCCCGCCCCTCGCCCTCCGACTTCGTGCTGACCGGCCCGACCCGGCGGCCGCCGAGCGGCGCCGCCCCGTCCGCTGAGCAGCCGTCCCGGAGCACCCCGGCCGCATGCCCGCCCGAGGGCCTGCGGGTCACGGCCGAGTCCGTCGAGGGCGCGATGGGTCTGCGCAGCATGACCGTACGGCTGGACAACTGCGGCGCCCGGCCCCGCACCGTCGAAGGCCATCCCCGCGTCCGCGTCCTGGGGGAGCGGGGACGGGTCCTCGACGTGACCGTGCACGACGACCTCACGGCCGTCGCCGCTTCCGGCGTGCCCAATACCCCGTCCCGCCCGGTGACCCTGCGGCCCGGAGCGGCGGCCGTGGCCGTGGTCCTGTGGCGCAACACGCTCGAACTCGGCCGGACCCCGCAGCTCGGCCGGCACTTGGAGGTCACCCCGGCCCCCGGCCACCGCGCCCAGGCCGTCGAGCCGGAGGGCGGCGTGGACCTCGGCAGCACGGGCAAGCTGGCGGTCGACGCCTGGCGGCCCGTGAGCTGACCGCCGGGTGGCCCCACCGGGTCACGGCACCGTCAGACCGCAAGGACGCGCGGACGCCGAACGAAAGTGCCACCGGGTGGGCGCTCGAAAGGACGTGCCACCGGGCTCTCCGGCGCGCTCGTCGTCGTAACCCAACTCGCTTGTTCCTTCAGCGGGTTGTCCATGCGCGGCGGGGCGCTTGCCGCGGTCCCGGGTGCGGGAACGCGGCCCGGTGCCCGACGCGTCCGCCCTCTCCGTGAGCCTCCCGCGCTCCCGGCGCCCCGTCACGCGACCGTATCGCGGCGGGGGCCCGGGGCACCCGGGCGGTACGGGCGCCGGAGGACGGGCCCGGAAGGCACCGAGCGGACAGGGAACACCGGACAGGCCGAACGAGAGGACGTGCTCATGACCGGGGAACGCGGGCGGCCACGCCACAGGAAGCACAGGACCATCGGGACCATCGGACACCGGGGGCACGGCAAGACCACACTGGCCGTCGCGGCGGGGAAGGCCGCGGCGAAGACGTACCGGCAGGACGCCGGCGCCGTCGAGCGGATCGTGGAGGCGGCGGGCAACACCCGGGCCGCACTCGCCCCGTACAGCACCCACAGCGCGTACGCCACGCCCGGCTGCCACTACACCCACTTCGACACCGCGGCCCGCCACGTCGGCGACCTGCTCGATCAGACGCCGTTGGACGGCGTCGTCCTCGTCGTCTCGGCGCTCGGCGCCGTGCCCCCGCAGGCCCGCGAGCACCTGCGCCTCGCCCGGGGCGCGGGGGTGCGGCGGCTCGCGGTCTTCCTCAACAAATGCGACGCGCTCTCCGGCCCCGAGGCGGCCGAACAGGCGGAGGAAGCGGTCCGCGCGCTCCTCCGCGAACAGGGGCTCGACGAGGACCGGGTGCCCATCGTCCGCGGCTCCGCCCTGCAGGCACTGGCCGGGGACATGTTCTGGGAGGCGTCCGTCATCGAGCTGATGGAGGCTTTGGACACCCGGATGCGCGCCTGACCCGGTGATATGTCGCGGCGCCGGCGACGCGGGACCTGCTCCGGGACCGCCGGGGCCGGGCCGACGCCACCCCCGTCAGCCCGCGAAGCAGAAGACGCACCCCTCCAAGAGAGGCAGTGAGCCGAGCACCCGGTGCCGTACGCACGAGGCCGTCGCCGCCTCGTCCGGGCCGGGGAAGGACTCCCCGTCGTCCCGGGCCGTGGCCGGGTCGAACCCCTCGACCAGTTCCCGGAACCGGCGCAGGTACTTCTCCGCGTACGGCGGAAAGTAGTCCAGTTCGTCCCAGCGGTGCCGGCGCAGTGCCAGATCGATGACCCGCAGCACGAAGTCCTTGGCCGCCGCCCGCTCGCGCGGGGTCCGGCCCCAGTCGAGGTCCGCGAGGTCGAAACCGACGGCTCCGCGTCCCATGACGGACTGGTCCTGCCGGGCGAGCAGAGCGGCGAATCGGAAGTCCCAGGGATTCTCGGCCAGTTCGGACACCGCCAGGGTGAGGACGTCGACGAAGACCGCCGTGCCCCCGTTGGAGAGGTACAGGCGGAGATCGCCGGCGGAGAAGACGTTGCCCATCCCCTCAGCCTACGGCCGGCGTGCGGGCCGCGAACGCCGGGCCGACGACCCGGAGCCGGTTCCGCGCCCGGGCGGGCCCACGGGCATCATGACGGGATGTCCGGCCTGCTGTGGAACGACGTCAAGCACCTCTTCGACCCCGACCTGATGGGCGCCCTCCCGGACCTGAGCGTGCCGGGCACCTCGGTCGCGGACTGGCAGGCGGTGTTCGACCTGGTCCGGTCGAGCGGGTGGGAGTGGGAGTACCGGGTGGGCGGCGGCCCCGCGCCCCTGCCGCCCGCCGCCGAGATCCTGGCGCGGCCCCCGGACGATGACGGCGACGGCGGGGACGGCGGTGATGACGGCGACGGCCGGGACGGCGGAGACGACGGCGAGGGCGCGGGCCACCTGCGCGTCCGCCCGGCACCGGACGTCACGGTGATCTTCTGGCCGGTCTCCGCCGACACCGTCGACTTCGACGTCGACCTGCGGGAGCTGCGCGGGCAGCGGGGCGTGGACGTCCTTTGCGGGGTCCTGTGCGCGATCGGCCGCCGCCTGGACAAGCCGGTGACCATGTCCCCCGAGGGCGCCGACCGGGATCCCGTGCTCGGCTACGACCCCGCCACCGACCGGGTACGGCCACTGGCGGATCCCGGGCCGTTCGCACGCGCCGTTCCCGCCGGGTGAGACCGGTGCGCCGACCGACCCCGCCCGTCGCGCGGAAATCCACGAGCGGCGCGTCGGGCCGCTTCGCTACCGTGCGGCCATGGTGACCTTCGTACTGGTCGCGGGAGCGCGGCTCGGGGCCTGGGCGTGGGACGACGTCGTGCCGCACCTCCGTGCGGCCGGGCACGGCGTCCGTCCGCTGACCCTGTCCGGCCTGGCCGAGAAGCGGGACGTACCGGCCGGGCAGCGGACCCACGTCCGCGACGTCGTCGACGAGGTGGAGCGGCGGGACCTGCGGGACGTCGTCCTGGTGGGGCACAGCTACGCGGGGATCCCGGTCGGCCAGGCCGCCGGGCGGATCGGCGACCGGCTGCGGCGCGTGGTGTTCGTCGACGCCGAAGTGCCGGCCGACGGCGCCTCGTTCCTCTCGGCGTGGCCGGACGGCGGGGCCGCGGTGACGGCGCGGATCGCCGAGAACGGGGGCCACTGGCCGGTCGCGCCCACTTCCCACTACGCGGGCCACGGGCTGACGGAGGAGCAGATCGCACGGATCGTCGCGGGCTCCACACCCCAGCCCGGCGCCACGCTGACCGAACCCGCCCTCCTGGACCGGCCCCTCGCCGAGTTGCCGGCCACGTACGTCCTCTGCCGTCTGGCCGGCGCCGAACCGCCCCCGGCGGTGGCCGGATTGTGGGCCGGCGGACACTGGGAGCGGGCCGAGATGGACACCGGTCACTGGCCGATGTTCTCCCGCCCGCGCGAACTGGCGCGGCTCCTCCTCGCCGCGGCCGACGCCTGAGCGGCCGGCGCCTGAGCGGCCGTACCCCGTCACGCGGGGCGTCTCCCGGCGCGGTCGCGTGCCGCCGTCCGGGCTCAGCGGACCAGCGGTGAGGCGCGGGCCACGAACTCCTCGATGGCCTGCCTCGCCCGGGCGTCCCGGGCGTCGTGGCCGTCCTGGTCCCGGGCGTTGGAGATGTCCAACGTACGCGCGTAGGCATGCTTGGCCGCCGTGTTCACCACCGGGTCGTCCGTCAGGAGACGCACCCGGTACAGCGCCTGACGGGCCGCCGTACGGCGGCGGTGGGCCTCGTCGCGCGCCGCGACGAACGCCTCGGTGTCCGGGGACTCCAGCAAGCGGTACCAGCGGTCCGCCTGGCCGTGCCGGTAGTCCTCGACCGCCTCGGCGAACGCGCTGTACGTCGTCAAGCGGTCCCGCCGCAGCGCCTCCGACCGGGCGAACGACTCGCCGCGCTGGGCGACGCGGCGTTGCAGGAAGTGCGTGATCAATGAGCCGAGCAGCGTCCCCGCGACCGCTACGGCACTCGTCCATATGGCTTCCACGGTGACAGATGATCACGCGAGGGCACGGTGTGGCCATGGGGCGATGGCCGGGGCCCGTCGCTTCCCGGCGGCACCGCGCCGCTCACAGCGTCGGCGCGTGGCCCGGCGTGCGGACGTGCTCGTGGGCGAGGCGGGTGAAGGCGTCGGCGGCGGCACTGAGGTAGGCGGCCTCCCGGCGCAGCAGGGCGACGGTACGGGAGGGGAGGGGCGGCCGGACGGCGACGGGGGTCAGACGGGGATCGTCCCGCGCGATGGCGTCGGGGAGAACGGTGGCCAGCCCGGTGCGGCGGACGATCTCGGTGAGCGCCTGGAGGGAGTCGGCCTCGACCGCGATGCGCGGGCTCACCCCGTGCCGGGCGAAGTAGGCGTCGATATGCCCCCGGGTCGCGAAGACGGGGCTGAGCAAGGCGAGTTCAAGACAGCCGAGGTCGGAGGCGGAGAGAGGCGGGGCAGGAGGTGCGGTGTGGGTCCGAGGGCCCGTGACGACGCTCAGTGTCTCGGTGAACAGCGGGGCCGCCGCGATGCCCGGCTGGTGCGGGCCGTCGAAGGCGATGCCCAGGTCGAGGTCGTCCGCCAGCAGGGCCGCCTCCAGCTCGTCCTGGGCCATCTCCCGGACGGTGAGCGTGAGGCCGGGGTGGCGGGCGTGCAGTGCGGCGATGAGGGGGCCGACGAGGTACGCGGTGAACGTCGGGGTCGCCGCCAGGCGCAGCCGTCCGCGCGACAGGTCCCGGACGTCGTGCACGGCCCGTTCGGCGGCGGCGATGTCACGCAGGGCGCGCCGGGCGTGCCGGACGTAGACCTCCCCGGCGTCGGTCAGCCGGACGGAACGGCCGGTGCGGTCCAGCAGCTGGGCGCCCACCGTGCGCTCCAGCTGCTTGATCTGCTGCGAGAGGGTCGGCTGCGAGATGTGCAGGTCCTCGGCGGCACGGGTGAAGTTGCGGTGCTCGGCCACCGCCAGCAGATAGCGCAGATGACGCAGTTCCAGGGCCATGGGGCAACCATAGACGAAACCAATAGGGCGCATGCCCGACAGCTCTTGGACTCTATAGCCGCTGGTCGTGCAGGGTGGAGGACGTCAGCCGCACCAGGCTGGCCCTCACCGAAGGGAGCGATCATGCACGACCTCGCCCGGGGCGTCGCGCGGTTCCGCCGCGACGTCTTCCCGGCCAAGGCGCGCCTCTTCGCCCGGCTGGCCGACCGCCACGCACCGCACACCCTGTTCGTCGGCTGCTCCGACGCCCGGGTCCCACCGGAACTGATCACCCAGGTCGAGCCGGGCGACCTCTTCGTCATCCGGACGGCGGGCAACATCGTCCCGGCGTACGCGCCCGGCGCCGACGGGGTGGCGGCGAGCGTCGAGTACGCGGTCGCGGTGCTCGGTGTCACCGACATCGTCGTCTGCGGTCACTCCGGCTGCGGTGCGATGACCGCCCTGGCCGAGGGCCGCGACCTGCGAGGCACCCCGGCCGTCGCGGACTGGCTGCGCCACGCGGACGCCGCCCGGGCCCGCGTTGCCCCCGGTGCGGACGTACCGGCCGCGCCCCTTGACGAGGCGCTCCCCGCGTTGGTCCGCGCCAACGTCCGGGCCCAGTTGGCGAATCTGGCCACGCACCCGAGCGTGGCCGGGGCGCTGGCCCGGAGCGCGGTGACCCTGCACGGCTGGGTCTTCGACATCGCGACCGGCGCCGTGTCGGTCGAGGAGCCGGCCGCCGGGCCCGCCTTCGCGGACGCCGCGCTGCCCGCCTGACCCCTCACGCCGCCCCCCTCTCACCGGCCCTCCCGCGCCGACGAGGATCCGCGGGCGACGGCCACCAGCCGACGCCGTACGCCTCCGCGCACCGGCGTCCCCCCACACACACGCACCACACATCGAAGGGAAACCATCATGCTGCACGCCCAGTTCGACCCCACCGCCCGTCTGCGGCTCGCCGAGACCGCCGTGGCGGCCAAGACCCGCCGGGACCTGACCTGGCAGGAGATAGCCGACGCGGCCGGGCTGTCCGTCGCCTTCGTCACCGCCGCCGTCCTCGGCCAGCAGGCGCTGCCGGAGGAATCCGCGCGGGCCGTCGCCGAACTGCTCGGCCTGGACGACGAGGCGGTGACGCTGCTGCGGACCATCCCCACCCGCGGTTGCCTGGGCAACGGTGTCCCGACCGACCCGACGATCTACCGCTTCCACGAGATGCTCCAGGTGTACGGCACGACCCTCAAGGCCCTGGTGCACGAGCAGTTCGGTGACGGCATCATCAGCGCCGTCAACTTCCGGCTCGACGTCAAGAAGGTCGCCGACCCGGAGGGCGGGGAGCGCGCCGTCATCACGCTCGACGGCAAGTACCTGCCCGCGAAGCCCTTCTGACCGCCCGCCCCTTACCGGGCGCCCGCCTCCCGCTCCGCCATGGCCCGGTAGCGGGCGGCGAGCGCGTGGAACGCCGCCTTCGGCTCCCAGGGCAGGTCGGGGCGGGTGCGGGCGGTGGCGGGGAAGCCGCCGTCCTCGGCCAGGACCTTGACGATGGCGTAAGAGGCCATGTCGAGATCCTGGCCGGTGGCCGGGCGGTGCCGGTGGGGGAAGGAGTAGCCGGCGAAGCCGAACCAGAAGAGGGTGTCGACACCCTCCTCCTCGAAGACGGGCAGGAGGTCGTCGAGGTAGCGGACCTGCTCCTCCTCGTCGCGCACCAGGTCCGGCCTGAGCGTGACGCCGTCCGGTTCCATGGCCACGTACCACCCGGCGCCGCCCAGGTCGCCGGCGCCCCGGAAGGTGCAGCACCCCACCTCCAGGATCGCCACCGGCTTGCCGTGGACGCTGTCCCGGCGGAGCTCCTCGCGGTAGGTGGCGGCGTTGCGCAGGCTGCGGAAGTGGTTGAGGCCGACGATGTCGAAGGGCGTCCAGTCCACGCCGTCCAGCGGGTTGGAGGCGTAGCTCAGCGGCCCGCCGAAGACCGGCCGGACGGTGGCGACGACGCGGTCCAGAAAGGCGTTGACCTTGCCGGGCATGCCCGCGAGCGCCGCTTCCCGGCCGGGGCCGGCCAGGACCGGTATCCGGTCCTTGAGCAGATCGCCCGGCAGGTAGCCGCGGGCGAACACGCTGAACTCGCAGCCGGTGACCAGACGGACGTCGGCTTCGTCCCGGCGCAGCCGCTCGGCGCGCTCGGCGCAGTCGACGAGGTACGGCAGCATCTCGTCGTTCGTCATCTCGCAGGGGAACGGCGAGTACCAGACCTCCAGCCCGGCCTCGGCGGCGTGGCGTGCGGCGACGTCGATGCGGTCCGGGTCGCCGCCGGTGATCCGGACGGCCGAGCAGTGCAGTTCGTCCGCGATGACCCGCATCTCGCGTGCGACGACGCGGGGGTCGAAGGCGGGGCGGGAGCTGTCGCCGTTGGGGAAGGTGCCGGTGTCGTAGTGGACGCCTCTGCCGCGCATGCCACACTCTCCAATAAGAGTCACTGTGTATCTTAAGGGCGCGATTAAGATACATCACGTGTCTAAAGAGTCCAGGGATACGGAAACGCGAGAGCCATCGGAGCGCGCGGATGGGGAGCCCGCCGTGCGCCGGCGCCGCCGAGGCGCCGAACTGGAGGCGGCCCTGCTCGAAGCCGCCTGGGACGAACTGGTCGCCGTCGGTTACGAAGGGTTGACGTACGAGGCGGTGGCCGCCCGCGCCGGCACCAGCCGCCCGGTCCTCTACCGCAGGTGGCCGGCCAAGCGGGAACTCGTCCTCGCCGCGCTGGGGCACCGCACCCCGCCCCTGCCGGACGCGCCGCCCGACACCGGCGAACTGCGGGGCGACGTCCTCGCCGTGCTGCGCCTCGTCGTCCGGCGGATGGCCGAACTCGCCCCCGTCCGGCAGGTGCTCGCCGCCGAGACGGACCGGGGCACGGATCTGTCCGCCTACCTCGCCTCCCGCAACCGCGATCCGGGCGGCGACTGGATGCGCACGGTCCTCGACCGCGCGGCCCGTCGCGGCGAGCTCGCCCCGGCGGCGCCGCTCCCGGACCGGCTGGTCACCCTGCCGGTGGTCCTGACCGTCCACGACCTGCTCGTGGCCCACCGCACGCCCGCCGAGGCCGACTTGGAGGAGATCGTGGACGAACTGTTCCTGCCGCTGGTCCGGCGCGGGAGCGGCGGCGGCTGACGCTCGCCGTTCCCGGCGATCCCCGGCCGCGACGCACGTCTCGGCGGACGCCGGGGCGGTGGTGTCGCGGGGGAGTCGCCCGGCCGGACGCCTTGCTCCGCGAGCGAGCCGCGACCTCACGGCCGCGGTCGGCGGCGAGACGTGCACGCGGAGCCCGGAGGTGTTGGCGCCCTGCGGGCGCCTCATCTCTTACGGGAGTGCCGCGGAAGCGTGGCGGCCGGGGCAGCCGCAACCGTTCCCCCGGACGGCCTCGGTGGCTTCGGTCGCGGGCGCCGTCCGCCTGCCCGGCACGGCCGAGTCCCCCCCCTTCGCGGAGGCGCATCGCCTCGCCTCGTCGAGACGCTCCCGCCCACGGGCGAGCCGCTCCCGCGCGCGGCCGGCCGAGCGCCCGCACATGGGTCCGCCGGCCCGGCCCGGGCCGGCGGACCCATGTCACCTGCCCTTGTGCTGCTTCCGCTCCGCCGCGTGCCGGGCCTTCGCGACCGCGTCGTGGAGCTCGCCCTTGGCCTTCTGGAGGCGGCCTTCGGCCTGCGTCTTCCGGTCGCCGGTCATCCGGCCCAGGGTCTCCTTGAGCCGGCCCTTGGTCTGGTCGGTCTTGGCCTTCGTCCTGTCCTTGGCGCTCATGTCGGCGCTGCCCTTCGCTTCGCTTGCAGAGGGTCCGGAGACGGCCGCCGCGCGGTACGTGTGCGCCGTCCGCCCCGGTCTTTCAGTGTCGTCCGGCCCGGCGCGGCCCGCACGCCGTGGCGCGGGAGGCGGGGCCGGGCCGGCTTCGGCTCAGGACGGCTTCAGCGGGTCGTGGCCGATGTTCATCAGGCCGTGGCGCCACTGCGTCCCCCCGGCCTCCGGCTCCCGGTCCGGGCTGCGCTGGGACCGGACGACGTCGCAGACGCGCCGCATGACCCGCGCGTCCTCCTCGGTGAGGTCGGTGCGGCGCTTGGCCAGGATGTCGAGGACCTGCCGCCCGGTGCGCGGCCCGGCGCGGTCGGGGACCTCCTCGGTCCGTTCGCCCGCCGCCTGGACGTTCAGCCAGTCCTGGAGCTCGCGGGACGTCATGTTCACCGCCGCGTGGAACTCGTCCCACAGCTCGGTGCTCACATTGCCGGACGCTGCCACTGTGCCTCCTTATGGCGGGAAAGTGCCGATGGGGCACGCGTTGCCGATCGCCGGGCGGCTAAACGGGCCCGGGGGAGCCGGCCCGGGGCCCCACCCCCGGCGCGGGACGCACGGCGATCCCGTTCCGCTGCAGCAGCGCGGCCGTGACACCGTCGCCCGGCACGAGCCGCCCGCCGAACGAGCCGTCGTATACCGCGCCCCGCCCGCACGACGGGCTGCGCGGCATCAGCAGCGCCTCCGAGCACCCCGCCCGCCGCGCCGCCGCCAGGGCGCGCCACGCCCCGGCCACGAACTCCGCCGTCACGTCACGTCCGGTGTCCTCGACGACACGCGCCGTCCCGTCGAGCACGTCGTGCCCGTCGCCGCCGACCGACTCCGCGGGCCGCCGCGGCGTCGCGAGCCCGCCGGCGACCTCGGGGCAGAAGGCCACCACCGTGCGCCCGGCCAGTGCCTCCGCCACCTCGGGCGCCGCCTTGTCCCGCCCGTCGAACCGGCAGGGGATCCCTCGTAGACACGCGCTGACCAGGATGGGTTCCATACGGCGAGGCTAACCGGGCGGGGCCGGGAACCGGCGGCCCGGGGCGCGGAGTTCCGCGCCTGCCGACCGGTCGTCCCCGACGGCGGGAGAGCCGGGCCGCGGCACGGGCCGGTCGGGCCCGCCGGGGAACCGCCGCCCCCTGTCAGGCCCCCACCGTGCCGTCGATGCCCTCCCGCAGGAGGTCGGCGTGCCCGTTGTGGCGGGCGTATTCCAGCAGGACGTGGACCATCGCCATGCGCAGCGAGACCCGCTGCCCCCACCGGGGCTGGAGGCCCGTCGTGTCCAGGTCCGGCGCCGCGGCCTCCACGCGGCGGGAGTGGGCGACCTCGGCGTCCCACGCGGCGAAGGCCTCGGCGCGGGTCGAGGAGGACGCGTCGTACGCCGCCTGGTAGTCGGTCCGGTCCGACCAGACGAGCGGCAGGTCGTTGTCCTCGAACACGCGGCGGAACCAGGCGCGTTCCACCTCCGCGAGGTGGCGGACCAGGCCGAGGAGCGACAGCGTCGACGGCGGCATCGGGCGGTCGCGCAGCTCCTCGTCGGTGAGGCCCGCGCACTTCCGGGCGAGGGTCGCGCGGTGGTAGTCCAAGTAGGCTCGCAGCGTCTCCCGCTCGTCTCCGGTGGTGGGCGGGGGGACGCGGTCGTCGGGGGTCATGTCTCGCACTCCGGTTCGCCTTCGGTGGTGGGGCAGGTCTATCCCGGCGGGCCGGGAGGCGCAAGGGCCCGCCCCCGAGCCGCCGGGCGCGGAACCGGCGGGCGGCCGGGTCGTTCTCAAGAGGCCAGTCGCCGCTACGGGTCCGGGAGAACGACGAGGGATGGCCGACGACAACGGAAAGTGCCGGGGCTGGGAGCGGCTCGGTACGGACGTGCTGTACCGCGGGGACCACCTGACGCTGCACCGCGACCGCGTCCTGCAGCCGGACGGCGTGCCGGGGACGTACGAACGCCTCACGCTCGCGGACGGCGCCCGGGTGGTGCCCGTCGACGACGAGGGCCGCGTCGCCCTGGTCGAGGACGACTTCGCGCCGCTCGGCCGGCGGCTGCTGCACGTACCGGGCGGCGGAGTCGCCCCCGGCGAGCACCCCGAGGCCGCGGCGGCGCGCGAGTGCGAGGAAGAGACGGGCCGGCGCCCCGGCACGCTCCGGACGCTGGGCGTCTTCCACGCGCTCCCGTCCCGGACGTCGGCCGTCACCCACCTCTTCCTGGGCACCGCCCTGCGCCCGGGCACCCTGCGCCGGGACCCGACCGAGGCCGGCATGCGGGTGTGCTGGATGCCGCTGGACGAGGCGCTCCGCGCGGCCGGGGCGGGAGCGGTGACGGAGGCGGGCACGGTGATCGGGCTGCTCATGGCGGCGCGGCTGCTGCTGTCCTGAGCGCCGTCCGTGGCGGGTGAGCCGCGTCCCCGTCCGGTGGCGGGGCGGGTGCCGAGGGGCGTCACGCGGGGGCCGGTGAGCGGCGGCGGGCCGGGTGGCGCGATGATCTCCTGAGGCCGCGGTCCCCGCGGAACCACCGCGTCCGTGGCGTCGGGGCGGGGCCGGCCACGGAACGAAAAGGAGTGGGACATGTCGTATTGGCTCGTCGCGGGCGGTGCCGGATTCATCGGCGGACACGTCGTCAGGGCCATGCGGGAGGCCGGTGAGCGGCTCGTCGTGGTGGACGACCTCTCCACCGGGAGCCGGGACGCCGTCCCGGACGGGGTCCCGCTGGTCGAGGCCAGTGTGCTGGACGCGGACGCGCTGGCCGAGGTCTTCCGCCGCTACCCGGTGGAGGGCGTGGTGAACCTCGTCGCCCGGACCCAGGTCGGCGAGTCCGTCGAACTGCCGCTGCTGCACTACCGGCAGAACGTGGAGGGCTTCCGTACCCTCCTCGCGGCCATGGACGACGCGGGCGTGCGCAAGCTCGTGTACTCCTCCAGCGCCTCCGTCTACGGCATGGTCGACGACGACCTGGTCACCGAATCCACCCGCTGCGACCCCATCAGCCCCTACGGCCAGACCAAGCTGATCGGCGAGTGGCTGGCCGCCGCCGCGCACCGCGCCCACGGCGTCGACTACGTCAACCTGCGGTACTTCAACGTCGCCGGGGCGGCGGAACCGCGCATGGCCGACGAGCGGGTGCTCAACCTGGTGCCCATGGTCTTCGAGAAGATCACCGCCGGGCAGGCCCCGGTGATCTTCGGCGACGACTACCCGACCCCGGACGGCACCTGCGTACGCGACTACATCCACGTCGCCGACATCGCCTCCGCCCACCTGGCCGCCACCCGCTTCCTGCGCGGACGGCAGGGCGTGGCCCGCACCTACAACGTCGGTCGCGGCGAGGGCCTCTCGGTACGCGAGCTGATCGCCGTCATCGGCGA
This sequence comes from Streptomyces sp. URMC 126, assembly GCF_051386555.1. Taxonomy (NCBI): domain Bacteria; kingdom Bacillati; phylum Actinomycetota; class Actinomycetes; order Kitasatosporales; family Streptomycetaceae; genus Streptomyces; species Streptomyces sp. URMC 126. The sequence continues at coordinate 3,610 of NZ_JBPQTX010000054.1, read as the reverse complement.
GGTGACGGGCCACGACACCACCCCCGTCGTCACCGCCCGGCGGCCGGGCGACCCGGCGCGCGTGGTCGCCGACTCCTCGCCGGTCGAGCGGGAGCTGGGCTGGCGCGCCCGGCACACCGTCCGCGACATGGTCGCCTCCGCCTGGGAGGGCTGGTGCCTGCGGCACCCGCACGCCCGGCTCGACGGCGAGGGGAGCCGGGCCGTTCCCACCGCGTAGGGCGGGCCTGGGTACGGCAGGGGAGCGTCGGCGCGCCGCGGACGCGGGCGAGCGCACGGCGGCCCGTAAGGGGGAGCCGCCGCGCCGCCGACGCCCCGTCATGGCGCGCTCCGGCGACGCCCGAAACGTCCGGACCCCCGCTTCGCATAGGGTGGCCCCGCCGGAATCTCCCGCTCGACGGGAACGCCGGGGCCCGAGCCGCGGACGGAGCGGGCGGTGGTCGAAGTGAGGAGTGGATGTGGGGGACGTGGCGGTGGGCGCGCGTTCGGAGCACGGCGGGCCGGAGGAGGAGCCCGTGGGCGGACCCGACGGGACGGCCGGGACGGCCGCGACGCCCGGGAACGCCGAGACGGCGGGGAAGGCCGGCGAGACCGGCAAGGCGAAGAAGAAGGGCGGCCAGCAGCGGCCGTTGTGGAAGGAGCTGCCGATCCTCGTCGTGGTCGCCCTGGTGCTGGCGCTGCTGATCAAGACGTTCCTGGTGCAGGCGTTCTCCATCCCCTCGGATTCCATGCAGAACACCCTCCAGCGGGGTGACCGGGTGCTCGTCGACAAGCTGACCCCGTGGTTCGGGTCGAAGCCCGAGCGCGGCGAGGTCATCGTCTTCCACGACCCGGGCACCTGGCTGCGGGACGAGCCGACGCCGGAACCCAACATGGTGCAGAAGGCGCTCAGCTTCATCGGGCTGATGCCGTCGGCCAACGAGAAGGACCTGATCAAGCGGGTCGTCGGGGTCGGCGGCGACACGGTGGAGTGCAAGGGGACCGGCCCGCTGAAGGTCAACGGCAAGGCGCTCGACGAGCCGTACGTCTTCCCGGGGAACACCCCGTGCAGCAGTGACATCGAGTTCAAGGTCACCGTGCCCAAGGACCGGCTCTGGGTGATGGGCGACCACCGGCAGAACTCCGCCGACTCCCGCCTCCACCAGAAGGAGCCGGGCAACGGCTTCGTGCCCGTCGGCAACGTCGTCGGCCGCGCGATCGTCGTGGCCTGGCCGATCGACCGCTGGTCCACCCTGCCCGTGCCCGACACCTTCGACCAGGACTTCGACCGGAAGGGCATCGACAAGGCGGCTGCCGCGGCCCCCACCGCCGTGGCCTTCGTCGGCGCCGTCCCGCTCGTACTGCTGCGCCGGCGGGTGGCCGTCCGCCGCGCGGAGCGGCGCGGGTAGCGGATTCGGACTTCGGACGCCGGAGGGCGCCCGGCCGCGGGGCTCGACAGTCCGCGGCCGGGCGCCCTCCGTGTGTACGGGGCCGGGTCAGCGGTCCTGCGAGAGGGCGTACAGCTCCTGGAAGAGGCCGCCGGCCGTCACCAGCCGGTCGAACGTCCCCTGTTCGGTGATCCGGCCGTGCTCCATCACCACGATCCGGTCCGCGATCCGGGTGTTGTCCAGCCGGTGGGTGACGACGATGGTGATCCGGTCCTTGGCCATGTCCTTGAGTGCCTGGAAGACCATGTGCTCACCACGGGCGTCGAGTTCGCTGGTCGGCTCGTCCAGGATGAGCACCGGCGGCCTGCGGTAGAGGGCCCGGGCGCAGGCGATGCGCTGCCACTGGCCGCCCGAGAGATTGACGCCGCCCCACAGTTCGCGGGCCAGCAGCATGTCGAGGCCCTCGGGGAACTCCTCGACGGTACGCCGGAGTCCGACCAGGTCCACGGTCTCCCACACCCGGTCGTCGTCCCAGGTGAGGGGCTGGCCCAGGGTGATGTTCTCGCGGGCGGTGAGCGGCCAGTAGGCGAAGAACTGCGGGACGAGGCCGGTCCGGGCCCAGACCGTGTCCGGGTCGACGGTCGCGAGGTCCACCCCGTCCCAGGACACCGTCCCCTCGTCGGCGGTGAACAGCCCGGTCACCAGCCGCATCAGGGTGGACTTGCCGGAGCCGTTCTCGCCGACCACCGCGACCAGTTCGCCCCGCCGCAGCGTCAGGTCGAGGCCGTCGACCGCCGGGCGGGCCTTGTTCGGGTAGGAGTACGTGACCTTCTCGAAGCGGATGGTCTCGGGGTGCGCCGGGGCCGTCTCACGGCCGCGGTTCGGGGCGAGCGCCCGGGTGCGGTCGACGAAGCGCTTCCAGTCGCCGAGGTACAGGGTGGAGTGGAAGAGGCTGGTGCAGTAGTGCACGACATTGGCGAGGTTGGCGAGGGCGGTGCGCACGGCGACGACGGCCGTGGCGGAGACGGCGAACGACACCCGGCCGGTGACCGTCAGCCACACCAGCGTGGCCCAGGCCAGCGTCAGACAGGCGCCGCCCGCGACCGCCGCGAGGAGGTTGACGCGCAGCCCCAGGCCCGCCGCCTCGACGATGCGCTCGTCGATGCGGTGGGAGACCGTCCGGTACCAGAACATCAGGTACTCGCGCATGCTGTTGGCCCGCACCTCGTCCGCCAGCCGCGGGGTGGTGACGTGCCAGCGCATCATTCCCTTGACGTTGCGGCGGGAGACGTTGGCGTAGTGGGTGCGGTGCTCGATCTTCGCCTCGGCCACCGCGCCGGCCCCGGACGGCACCACCGCCAGCACCAGCACCGGCAGCATCAGCGGATGCAGGACCGTCAGCACACCGAAGGCGGCGGCGAGCCGGATCAGGGCGGACATGAACGCCTGGGCGTCGTACAGCATCCGGTCGCAGCGGATCGCGCCCGTCTCGGCCGCCTCGTGCTCGTCCGCGAAATCCGCGCGGTTGAGAGCCGCCAGCTCCACCGAGACGACCGCCTCGACGAGGGCGACGTCGGCGGCCGTCATCAGCCGGGGTTTGAGCCGGCTCACGGCCCAGGACGCCACCCCGTACGTGACGCGGGCGACGGCGGCGGCCACCGCCACGACCACCAGGGCCGGGAGGGCCTCGCGGATGCGGTAGGGCACCAGCCCGCCGCCGAGCACGGGGCCCATGGCCCGGGCGGTCGCCGCCAGGCCGACGGCCGCCGCCACGCCGGAGAGCAACTGGCAGCCCACCAGCACCAGGACGTCGCGGCGGTCGACCTCCCAGGCCATCCGGGCGATCTGGGCCAGCAGGGCGGGGATGCGGGAACAGAGTCGGAAGAAGGACGCGTTCTCGAACGCGTCCCGGACTCCGGCGTCGCGGCATCGCACTTCCTTCGGTTCGGGCAGGGGCGGGCGGGACGGCCTGTCCGCCGCCTCCGGGGCAGGGGACGGGGCCGCCGTCCGTTTGAGCCGGTGATCGGTCGTCATGGGTGTGTGCCCCTTCCACTCGTTCGGGTGCCGTTTCCGGCGGTCCCGTGACCAACGGGGCCAAACGGGGGAAGGACACGGCGGCGCTCGAAGGTGGGCAAGCGCCGTGAAAGACCCCAACGCGCCCAATGCGGCGGACCGTTGACGATGGCGGTTGTTCTCCGGGCTAACTCACACGAAAGGGTGATAGTGCGATTGCGTCGCCCCGGCCC
>NZ_JBPQTX010000053.1:0-29407 GCF_051386555.1 Streptomyces sp. URMC 126 | reverse complement strand
GCCGCGGCGACCGTCCCGTACAGCCCGACTCGGCTCCCCCACGCCAGTCAGACGTCGGACGGCCGCCGCGGCCGGTCCTTTTCCCGGGACGCGGGGCGGCGGGGTGCCAGGGCGGTAGCCCGGAAGGCGACGGCCGACGGCAGCCCGGCCGTACGGCCGTCACACCCGCCCCGGCCGTCACCACGCGATTCACCCGCCCGTAACACTCCCGCCGCCTTCGTCACCGGCGCGAAACAGCCGGCTGCCCTGTCCGAAACCACGCTGCGCCAGCCTCGAGGCCACACCGGCCCACAGCGAACCCCGCCCGCACGGGGGCACGGGCCCCGCTGCGAGGAGACACGGATCGTGAATGGAGCGGATACCGCGTTCGTACTGATCAGCGCCGCGCTCGTGATGCTGATGACACCCGGCCTGGCCTTTTTCTACGGCGGCATGGTCCGGGTGAAGAGCGCTCTGAACATGCTGATGATGTCCTTCGTCTCGCTCGGCATCGTCACCGTGCTGTGGGTGCTCTACGGCTACTCGCTCGCCTTCGGTGACGACATCGGCGGAGGTCTCCTCGGCGACCTCGGTCACCTGGGCCTGAAGGGCATCACGCCGGAGACCCTCACGGGCGGCAAGGAAGGCATCCCGGTCCTCGCCTTCGCCCTCTTCCAGCTGATGTTCGCGGTGATCACCCCGGCCCTGATGAGCGGCGCCCTCGCCGACCGGGTGCGGTTCAGCGCCTGGTGCCTGTTCATCGCCCTCTGGGTGAGCCTCGTCTACTTCCCGGTCGCGCACTGGGTCTGGCACGCCGACGGCTGGCTCTTCAAGCTCAAGGTGATCGACTTCGCCGGCGGTACGGCCGTGCACATCAACGCGGGCGTCGGCGCCCTCGCCGCCCTCCTCGTCGTCGGCAAGCGCATCGGCTTTCGCAAGGACCCCATGCGCCCCCACAGCCTCCCGCTGGTGATGCTCGGCGCGGGGCTGCTGTGGTTCGGCTGGTTCGGTTTCAACGCCGGCTCCGCGCTCGCCGCCAACGGCACCGCCGCCACCATGGCCCTCAACACCCAGGTCGCCACGGGCGCGGCGATGCTCGGCTGGCTCGGTTACGAACGCGTCCGGCACGGCGCCTTCACCACCCTGGGCGCCGCCTCCGGAGCCGTCGCCGGCCTCGTCGCCATCACCCCGTCCGGCGCCGCCGTCAACGCCCCGGGCGCCCTCCTCATCGGCGTCGTCGCCGGAATCGTCTGCTCCTGGGCCGTCGGTCTCAAATACCGGTTCGGCTACGACGACTCGCTCGACGTCATCGGCGTCCACCTCGTCGGCGGCGTCATCGGCACCCTCCTCGTCGGCGTCCTCGCCGTCGACGGCGTCGGCGGTGTCACCCAGCTGGGCCGGCAGGCCGCCGGCGCGTTCTCGGTCATGGCGTACTCGTTCGCCGTCTCCTGGCCGCTCGCCAAGCTCGTGGACCGTATCGTCGGCTTCCGTGCCACGGAGGACGAGGAGATCGCCGGGCTCGACCGGGTCTTCCACGCCGAGACCGCCTACGACCACAGCGCGGTGGGCGGCACGGCGGCCTTCCACGGCGCGCCCGCCCCGGGCCGGCGGGCGGAGGATCCGCGACCGGAGGACCCGCGCCCCGAGGACGCGCGGTCGGAGGACCCGCGGCCGGACGGCGCGCCGGACAACCGGCCGGACAACACGAAGCCGGACAACAAGAAGGTGGACGCATGAAGCTCGTCACCGCCGTCGTCAAACCCCACCGCGTCGACGAGATCAAGGACGCCCTGCAGCGGTTCGGCATCCACGGCCTGACCATCAGCGACGTCCAGGGGCACGGCCGGCAGCGCGGCCACACCGAGGTCTACCGCGGCGCCGAGTACCGGATCGACACCCTCCCCAAGTCCCGCATCGAGGTCCTCGTCGAGGACCAGGACGCGGCCGACATCGTCGACGTCATCGTCCGCACCGCACGCACCGGGAAGATCGGCGACGGCAAGGTCTGGGTGGTCCCCGTCGAGACCGTCGTTCGCGTCCGCACCGGCGAACGCGGACCCGACGCACTCTGAACCGCCCACGAGGGAGCCCGAGTTGACCGAAACCCGTCTTCAGTCCGCCGCCGGCTCGGGCACCGGCTGCTACGCGGCGGCCCGGCTGCGCCTGCTGCACGACCGCACCCGCAGCGGACCGGTCCTGCGCGCCGAACTCGCCCGGCTCACCGACGGCTGGCTCGCGGGCCTCCTCGGCCGGGCCGACGGCGTCGCCCTCGCCGCCGTCGGCGGTTACGGCCGCGGCGAACTCTCGCCCCGCAGCGACCTCGACCTCCTGCTGCTGCACGCGCCCGGCACCGACCCGTCGCACGTCGCCGCCGCGGCCGACCGCCTCTGGTACCCGGTCTGGGACCTCGGCATCGCCCTCGACCACGCCGTCCGCACCCCGGCCGGCGCCCGCCGGACCGCCGCCGACGACCTCAAGGTCCACCTCGGCCTGCTCGACGCCCGCCACCTCGCCGGCGACCCCGAACTGACCGCCGCCGTCCGCGCGACCGCCTACGCCGACTGGCGCGAGCGCGCCCCCGCCCGGCTGCCCGAGCTCCGCGAACTCGGCGAGGAACGCGCCCGCCACCACGGCGACCTGCGCTTCCTCCTAGAACCCGACCTCAAGGAGGCCCGCGGCGGCCTCCGCGACGCCACCGCGCTGCGCGCCGTCGCCGCCTCCTGGCTCGCCGACGCCCCCCGCGAGGGCCTGGAACACGCCCGCGCACTGCTCCTCGACACCCGCGACGCCCTGCACCTCGCCACCGGCCGCGCCACCGACCGCCTCACCCTCCAGGAACAGGACCAGGTCGCCGCGGCCCTCGGCCACCCGGACGCCGACGCCCTGCTGCGCCGCGTCTACGAGGCGGCGGGCACGGTCGCGTACGCGGCCGACGTGGTCTGGCGCGAGGTCGGCCGGGTGCTGCGTTCGCGCTCCGGACGGCCCCGGCTCCGGCGGGTACTGGGGGGCCGGGGCGGCGGCTTCAGGGAACCGGAACGCCTGCCGCTCGCCGAGGGCGTCGTCGAACAGGACGGCGAGGCGGTCCTCGCCCGGACGGCCCGGCCCGAGCACGACCCCGTCCTGCCCCTGCGCGCCGCAGCCGCTGCCGCCCGCGCCGGGCTGCCGCTCGCCGCGCACACCGTCCGCCGGCTGGCCGGCGCCGGGCCGCTGCCCGAGCCCTGGCCCGCCGAGGCGCGCGAGCTCCTCGTCACGCTCCTCGGGGCCGGCGAGCACACCGTCGCCGTCTGGGAGGCGCTGGAGGCGGAAGGCGTGATGTCCCGGCTGCTGCCGGAGTGGGAACGCGTCCGCTGCCGCCCGCAGCGCAACCCCGTCCACCGCTGGACCGTCGACCGGCACCTGATCGAGACCTGCGTCCGCGCGGCCGCCCTCACCCGCCGCGTCGAGCGCCCGGATCTGCTGCTCGTCGCGGCGCTCCTGCACGACCTGGGGAAGGGGCTGCCCGGTGATCATTCGGAGGCGGGGGAGGCGCTGGCGCGCGTGATCGCGCCCCGGCTCGGCTTCGGCCCGGCGGACACGGCCGCCCTCGCCCTCCTCGTCCGGCATCACCTGCTGCTCGTCGAGACCGCGACCAGGCGGGACCTCGACGATCCGGCGACGGTCCGGGTGATCACGGACGCGGTTCCGGACGCTCCGACGCTGGATCTGCTGCACGCCCTCACGGAGGCGGACGCGCTCGCCACCGGCCCCGCGGCGTGGAACTCCTGGCGGGCGTCGCTGGTCGGCGGGCTGGTGCGGCGCGCGGCGGCGGTCTTCGCGGGATCGACGGCGCCCGGGCGCGCGGAGCAGGCGCCGCCGACCGCCGCTCAGGAGCGCCTCGCGGCGCAGGCGCGGGGGTCCGGCTCGCCGGCGGTGACGCTGTCCGCCGGGGACGACGGAGTGGAGCTGCTGATGGCCGTTCCCGACCAGCCCGGCGTGTTGGCCGCCGCCGCGGGCGTGCTCGCGCTGCGGCGGCTCACCGTGCGGGCGGCCGATCTGCGGGCCGTGGACGGCGGCGTCCTGCTGCTGCGCTGGCGGGTGGCCGCGGAGTTCGGCGATCCGCCCGCGGCGGTCCGGCTGCGGGACGATCTCGTCCGGGCCCTGGACGGCTCCCTCGACCTCCCCGGCCGGCTGGCCGAGCGCGAGGCGGCGTACGCGGGCCGCCGCCGCGGCCTGCCGCCGGCCGCGCCCTCGGTGTCCGTCTGCGCGGGCGTTTCCGAGGACGCGACGGTGCTGGAGGTACGGGCCGAGGACGCGCCCGGGCTGCTGTACCGGATCGGGCGGGCGCTGGAGGGGGCGGGGGTGTGGGTGCGGAGTGCGCATGTGGCGACGTTGGGGGCGAGTGTGGTGGACGCTTTCTATGTGACGGGGGCGGATGGGCTTCCGCTGCCTGAGCCGGGGATGGTGGCCGAGGCGGTGGAGCGGGCGTTGCGGTAGCGCCTGCGGCGGGCGCGCCCCGATCCCACCCCTTCGCCGATTCCCGGGGAGCAGGCCCTCAGACCCCCTGAAACCGCGTCCCGCGCGGTCGTCCTCAAACGCCGGACGGGCTGGATAGGCGGGACCGGGGCCACCCCCGCCGAAGGTGCGGATACCCTGGAGGGCGATTCCACCGCCCCCGACCCCGAGGACCGACGAGCGCCGTGTTCGATACCCTTTCCGATCGCCTCGCAGCCACCTTCAAGAGCCTCCGCGGCAAGGGGCGCCTGAGCGAGGCGGACATCGACGCCACCGCTCGCGAGATCCGCATCGCCCTGCTCGAAGCCGACGTGGCCCTCCCGGTCGTCCGGGCCTTCATCAAGCAGGTCAAGGAGCGGGCCCTCGGCGAAGAGGTCTCCAAGGCCCTCAACCCCGCGCAGCAGGTCGTCAAGATTGTCAACGACGAGCTGGTCGGCATCCTCGGCGGCGAGACCCGCCGGCTCCGCTTCGCCAAGACCGCCCCGACCGTGATCATGCTCGCGGGTCTCCAGGGCGCCGGTAAGACGACCCTCGCCGGCAAGCTCGGCCTCTGGCTGAAGAACCAGGGGCACTCCCCGCTGCTGGTCGCCTGTGACCTCCAGCGCCCCAACGCCGTCAACCAGCTGAGCGTCGTCGCCGAGCGCGCCGGGGTGGCCGTCTACGCGCCGCAGCCGGGCAACGGCGTGGGCGACCCCGTGCAGGTCGCCAAGGACTCGATCGACTACGCCAAGTCGAAGGTCCACGACATCGTCATCGTGGACACCGCCGGCCGCCTCGGCATCGACGCCGAGATGATGCAGCAGGCCGCGGACATCCGCGACGCCGTGAAGCCGGACGAGACGCTGTTCGTCGTCGACGCGATGATCGGTCAGGACGCCGTCAACACGGCGGAGGCCTTCCGCGACGGTGTCGGCTTCGACGGCGTCGTGCTGTCCAAGCTGGACGGCGACGCCCGAGGCGGTGCCGCGCTCTCCGTCGCGCACGTCACCGGCAAGCAGATCATGTTCGCCTCCAACGGCGAGAAGCTGGACGACTTCGACGCGTTCCACCCGGACCGCATGGCGTCCCGCATCCTCGACATGGGCGACATGCTCACCCTGATCGAGAAGGCCGAGCAGACCTTCAGCCAGGCCGAGGCCGAGAAGATGGCGGCCAAGCTGGCGAAGGGCCCCAAGGAGTTCACGCTCGACGACTTCCTGGCGCAGATGGAGCAGGTCCGCAAGATGGGCTCCATCTCCAAGCTGCTGGGGATGCTGCCCGGCATGGGGCAGATCAAGGACCAGATCAACAACCTCGACGAGCGCGACGTCGACCGCACCGCCGCCATCATCAAGTCGATGACCCCGGCCGAGCGCCAGGACCCGACGATCATCAACGGCTCGCGCCGGGCGCGTATCGCCAAGGGTTCCGGTGTGGACGTCAGCGCGGTCAAGAACCTGGTCGAGCGCTTCTTCGAAGCCCGCAAGATGATGTCGCGCATGGCGCAGGGCGGCGGCATGCCGGGTATGCCGGGCATCCCCGGGATGGGTGGCGCCGGTAAGAAGAAGAAGCAGCAGAAGCAGGGCAAGGGCAAGCGCCAGAGCGGCAACCCGATGAAGCGCAAGGCGGAGGAGCAGGCCGCCGCCGCCCGCCGGGAACAGGCGGCGGCGGGCAACCCGCTGGGCCTGCCCGCCGGGCAGGACGCGAAGGACTTCGAACTCCCCGAGGAATTCAAGAAGTTCATGGGCTAGCGGACCCGAGTCCGCCCGGGCCGGGGGTGCCCCTCGGCGGAAAGCCCCCGGCCCGCGGCCGGGGGCTTTTCACTTGTCCCCGCGTACCCTGCCGTTGCTCCGCACGCCGTTGCTACACACGTGCGATGAGATAGCGGAACACATTAGGCATCCACACCGTGCCGTCCCCGCGCAGATACGGGTGGACGGCCTCGGTGAGTTCCTTCGTCACCTGCTCCGGATCGGTGGTCCGGGTGGCCGCGTCGAAGGCGCCCGTCGAAAGCAGCCCGCGGACCGCGCTCGCCAGGTCGGCATAGCCGTACGGGCAGGCGACCCGCCCCGAGCCGTCCGGCCGCAGCCCGGCCATCCTGGCCAGGTCCTCCAGGTCGTCCCGGCCGCTCGGCCGCCAGTGCGCGGCCGTGGCCATCGGGTCGGCCAGCCGGGCCGCCACCCGTAGCGCGCCGGAGGCCGCGCAGCGCTCCGGTGGACCCCAGCCGGCCAGCACGACCGGCGCCCCGCGTCGCGCCCTGGCGGCGGCCCGCCGCAGCGCCTCCGCCATCTCCCGGACCCCGCCGCCCGCGCAGTAGAGCGGGTCGAAGGCGGTGACGAGGGTGAACGGGGGATCGGCCGGATCCGCCACGCCGTCCATGCCGTCCGGGCCGCCGTGCCCCAGCCGGACCGGCACGTCGGAGGGGTGGGCCGCCAGCCGCTCCCGGGCGAGGTCGAGCCGGCGTTCGTCCGTGTCGATGCCGCTGACGGTGGCTCCGCGGGAGGCCGCCATCAGCAAGGCCAGTCCCGATCCGCAGCCCAGGCTCAGCAACCGGGTCCCGTCATCGACTTCCAGCCGCTCGTAGACCGCTTCGTACAGCGGCACGAGCATGCGTTCCTGGATTTCCGCCCAGTCGCGGACCCGCGACCGGGGCGGCGACGGGGACGGCCGGTGCCGTCGCACGAGCGTTGGTGTCATCGCATGCGCCCCAATCCGCCGAATTCGGTTTCCTGACCGAAGTGCCGCCCCCCATGTGCTGCCGTGCACGCGGTTGTGCCGAACCGCCCCCCAAGCCAGGGAACCCCGCATCCGCCCGAGAGTCCAGGGGGTACGGCGAGAAGTTCCCCCACCGCCCAAGATGGCATGTGCCGCGGCGGGCCGCATGAGATGAATACCCAGCCGCAAACCCTGAACGGGCCGACAACGCGGGGTTGCGGGCGGACGGATTCACACTCGGCCCGACCGGGCCCGTACCATTCGCACCATGGCAAAGGCTCCCATTCTCACTCCGCAGGCGGAAGACTTCCCGCGCTGGTACCAGGACCTGATCAACAAGGCCGAACTGGCCGACAACGGCCCGGTGCGCGGCACCATGGTCATCCGCCCGTACGGCTACGGGCTGTGGGAGCGCATGCAGCAGGAGATGGACGCGCGGATCAAGGACGCGGGCGCCTCCAACGCGTACTTCCCGCTGTTCATCCCGCAGTCGTACCTCACGCGCGAGGCCGAGCACGTGGAGGGCTTCGCCCCCGAGCTGGCGGTCGTCACGCACGGCGGCGGCAAGGAGCTGGAGGAGCCGGTCGTCGTCCGGCCCACCTCCGAGACGATCATCAACGAGTACTTCTCCAAGTGGGTGCAGAGCTACCGCGACCTGCCCCTGCTGATCAACCAGTGGGCCAACGTGGTCCGTTGGGAGATGCGCCCCCGCGTCTTCCTGCGCACCAGCGAGTTCCTCTGGCAGGAGGGCCACACGGCGCACGCGACCTACGAGGACGCGCGCGACTACGCGGCGCGCATCCACCGGGACGTGTACTACGACTTCATGGTCAACGTCCTCGGCATCGACGTGGTCCTCGGCCGCAAGACGCCCAAGGAGCGGTTCGCCGGCGCGATCAACACCCTCACCCTGGAGGGCATGATGCGCGACGGCAAGGCTCTCCAGATGGGCACCAGCCACGAGCTCGGCCAGAACTTCGCCAAGGCGTTCAACACCTCGTACCTGTCCAAGGACGGGCAGCAGGAGCTCGTCTGGCAGACCTCGTGGGGCGTCTCGACCCGTATGGTCGGCGGTCTGATCATGTCGCACGGCGACGACAGCGGCCTGCGCGTCCCGCCGCGCCTGGCGCCGGTGCAGGCCGTCGTCCTGGCGATCAAGGGCGACGACGCGGTCATCGCCAAGGTCCGTGAGATCGGCGACCGGCTGAAGGCCGCGGGCGTCCGCGTCCAGGTCGACGACCGCACCGACACCCCGTTCGGCCGCCGCGCCGTGGACTGGGAGCTCAAGGGCGTTCCGGTGCGGATCGAGATCGGCCCGCGCGACCTGGAGAACGGCACCGCGATGCTGGCCCGCCGGATCCCGGGCGGCAAGGAGCCGGTGAGCATCGACGAGCTCACCGCGCTGCTGCCCAAGGTCCTGGAGGAGGACCAGGCGCTGCTGCTGCGCCAGTCGCGCGAGCGCCGCGAGGAGCGCACCTCGGACGTGTCGACGCTGGAGGAGGCCGCCGAGGCCGCCGCGGCCGGCGGCTGGGCGCGCATCCCGTGGTCGGTGCTGGGCGCCGAGGGCGAGGCCAAGCTGGCCGAGCAGGCCGTCACCGTGCGCTGCCTGGTGACCGAGGACGGCGGGGTGCCGGACACGGACGACGCCCCGGGCGCGCTGGCGATCGTCGCGCGGGCCTACTGAGGCGCGGGCGCCGAGGGGCGCCGACGGACGTGAGCCGGGGCGGAACTGACGCGCGAGTCAGTTTCGCCCCGGCTTGCGAACAGGTGCGCGTACTTCTGCGGCTTCTCCGTACTTCTGTGCAGATCGGGGCACCCGCCCTCGTCGCGGCGGGTGGACCGGTATCGCAGGGATACTGACTGGTACGTGCAAATTATTTGGGATGGCCCGGTATCGGAACACCGGGCGGTCCCGACTCGTTGTCACGACGTGAGCACGACACCACCTGTTCTCGCCGCAGAACTGGCGCAGGCGTGGGCCGACATTCAGCGGTTCCACCCCGAGTTGCCGGATCTCGCCGCGCCCGAATCGTTGATCGGGGAGTCGTCGTCCGCGTGCGGCGCCGAGCTCTCCTTCGAAAGGCTGCTGCACGAGGCAGTGCACGGCATCGCGGCCGCCCGCGGTGTCCGGGACACCTCACGCGCCGGCCGCTACCACAACCGCCGGTTCCTGGCGATCGCCGAGGAGCTCGGGCTCGACCACAGCGACGAGCCGCATCCCAGCAGCGGTTTCTCGCTGGTCGTGCTCAACCCGGAGGCGCGCCGCCGCTACCGCGCCACCATCGACAGACTGCAACGCGCCCTCAAGGCGCACACCATGGCCACCACGGCCGACACCTCGCGCACCTTCCGGGGGCCCGCCGCCCGGCACGGTTCGTCGGGTGGCGGCGTACGGGTCAAGGCCGTGTGCGACTGCGGGCGCAACGTCCGCGTGGTGCCGTCCGTGCTCGCCCAGGCGCCGATCATGTGCGGCGGCTGCGGCCAGCCGTTCCGCATCCCCGAGGCGATGTCCGTGGGGTGACACGGGGCCCGGCCGGCGGGGGTCGGCCGGGGCCGGGTGATGTTCGTGCGCCCGGGCGCGTATGGCACAATGGGGGGCTGTACTCGACAGTCGTACAGGACCCCTCTCTCCTCCGGCTGACGCGTCCATCGGGCACTCCGAGTACCGCAACCCCACGTGGCATCTTGTTGTGCCCACCACGTCAAGACCAGGAGACACCACTCCAGTGGCAGTCAAGATCAAGCTGAAGCGTCTGGGCAAGATCCGTTCGCCTCACTACCGCATCGTCGTCGCCGACTCCCGTACCCGCCGTGACGGCCGGGCCATCGAGGAGATCGGCCTGTACCACCCGGTGCAGAACCCCTCGCGCATCGAGGTCGACTCCGAGCGTGTCCAGTACTGGCTGGGTGTCGGCGCGCAGCCGACCGAGCCCGTCATGGCCATCCTCAAGGTCACCGGCGACTGGCAGAAGTTCAAGGGCCTGCCGGCCCCGGCCCCGATGCTGGTGGCCGAGCCGAAGAAGGACCACAGCGGTCTCTTCGAGTCCGTCGTGAACGCCGCCGGCGAGTCGAAGGGTGAGGCCATCACCCCGAAGGCGAAGAAGGCGGAGAAGAAGGACGAGGCCGCCGAGACCGCTGAGTCGACGGCCTCCGAGTCTCCCGAGGCCTGAGCATGCTGGAGGAGGCCCTTGAGCATCTGGTCAAGGGCATCGTCGACAACCCCGACGAGGTGCAGGTGGCGTCACGCACCCTGCGCCGCGGGCGCGTGCTGGAAGTCCGGGTCCACCCGGACGACCTCGGCAAGGTGATCGGCCGCAACGGCCGTACCGCCCGAGCGCTGCGGACCGTCGTGGGCGCCATCGGCGGCCGGGGCATCCGCGTCGACCTCGTCGACGTGGACAACGTCCGCTGACGGGCGGCAGGCATCGGCACGGGCCGGGAAGGGATCCCCTTCCCGGCCCGTTGTCGTGTTGGGAGGGCGTCGGGGCGCCCCAGGAACGTGGAGAAGGAACGGAATCGTGCAGCTCGTAGTGGGCAGGATCGGCCGCGCCCATGGCATCAAGGGCGAGGTCACCGTCGAGGTGCGGACGGACGAGCCCGAGCTGAGGCTCGGCCCGGGCGCCGTACTGGCCACCGACCCCGCCGGGGTCGGACCGCTCACCGTGGCGAGCGGCCGGGTGCACAGCGGGCGGCTGCTGCTGCGGTTCGCCGGCGTCCCCGACCGGACGGCCGCCGAGGCGCTCCGCAACACCCTCCTGATCGCCGAGGTCGACCCGGACGAGACGCCCGAGGACCCCGACGAGTTCTACGACCACCAGCTGGTGGACCTGGACGTCGTCACCGTCGACGGCACCGAGGTCGGCCGGATCACGGAGATCGCCCACCTGCCGTCGCAGGACCTCTTCATCGTCGAACGCCCCGACGGGAGCGAGGTGATGATCCCCTTCGTCGAGGAGATCGTCACCGAGATCGACCTGGAGGCGCAGCGCGCCGTCGTCGACCCGCCGCCCGGGCTGCTCGACGCCGAGCGGGCCGTGATCGCCGGCAGCCGTGACGAGTCGGATGGCGATTCCCGTGGCGAGGGTGACCGCTGATGCGCCTCGACGTCGTCACGATCTTCCCCGAGTACCTCGAACCGCTGAACGTCTCGCTCGTCGGCAAGGCCCGCGCTCGTGGGCAGCTCGACGTCCGCGTTCACGACCTGCGGGAATGGACGCACGACAAGCACAACACCGTCGACGACACTCCGTACGGCGGCGGGCCCGGCATGGTGATGAAGCCCGAGCCGTGGGGCGAGGCGCTGGATGACGTCGTCGGATCGGGTTCCGGTGACGACGTGCCGACGATCGTCGTCCCCACGCCCAGCGGCCGGCCCTTCACCCAGGAGCTGGCCGTGGAGCTGTCGGCCAAGCCCTGGCTGGTCTTCACCCCGGCCCGCTACGAGGGCATCGACCGCCGGGTGATCGAGGAGTACGGCGAGCGGTACGACGTCCGCGAGGTCTCGATCGGCGACTATGTGCTGGCCGGCGGCGAGGCCCCGGTCCTCGTCATGGTCGAGGCCATCGCCCGGCTGCTGCCCGGCGTGCTCGGCAACGCCGAGTCGCACCGCGACGACTCCTTCGCCCCCGGCGCCATGGCCGACCTGCTGGAGGGCCCGGTCTACACCAAGCCGCCGGAGTGGCGCGGCCGGGGCATCCCCGACGTGCTGCTCAGCGGCCACCACGGGAAGATCGCGCGCTGGCGCCGCGACGAGGCGTTCCGCCGTACCGTCGAGAACCGGCCGGATCTGATCGAGCGCGCCGACCCCGCGTCCTTCGACAAGAAGGACCGCGAGATGCTCTCCATCCTCGGCTGGGCCCCGGGCCCCGACGGCCGATTTGGGCGAGTGGCGCCCGACGTGGAAGAATAAGCCGTTGCCTTGCGTCCGGCGCGCGCCCCTGCCACAGGGGGAACGACGTCCGCCGGGGGCAGTACGGCATCTCTCACTTTCCGCACCAGTTCCGCCGATGACCTGTGGCATCGGCGAGGAAGAGACGACTCATGTCCTCCCTGCTCGACAACGTCAACGCCGCGTCGCTGCGCACCGACGTCCCGGCCTTCCGTCCCGGTGACACCGTGAACGTCCACGTTCGCGTCATCGAGGGCAACCGCTCCCGCATCCAGCAGTTCAAGGGTGTCGTCATCCGCCGCCAGGGCGCGGGCATCAGCGAGACCTTCACCGTCCGCAAGGTCTCCTTCTCGGTCGGCGTCGAGCGCACCTTCCCGGTCCACAGCCCGATCTTCGAGAAGATCGAGCTCGTGACCCGCGGTGACGTCCGTCGCGCCAAGCTGTACTACCTCCGTGAGCTCCGCGGCAAGGCCGCGAAGATCAAGGAGAAGCGCGACAACTGAGCTTCCGCCCGGCGTCCCGGTCCGGCCGGATAGGCTCTCGGACCGATGGACACCGACGCAGCACAGCTTTCGGAGCGCGACCGCTCTCCCCACCCCGAAGGGGGCGAGGAGCAGCGGTCGCGCTCTTCGCGTATACCGGACCGTTCGGTGCTCGCCGGCATGCCCCGGCGGGCGTGGCGGTGGCTGACGGGAGGCGGGCCGCTGCGCCGGGCGGCGGTGCTGCTGGCCTGCTGCCTGGCCTCCGTGATGCTGGTCAGCGCCTATGTGGTGCAGCCCTTCGTAATCCCGTCGGCGTCGATGGAGAACACCCTGCGGCCCGGCGACCGGGTGCTGGTGAACAAGCTGGCCTACCGCTTCGGCGACGAGCCGCGGCGCGGGGACGTGATCGTCTTCGACGGCCTGGGGTCGTTCGTCCAGGAGGAGCCGGCCGAGAACGCGGTGACCAAGGCCGTGCGCAAGGTCGCCTCCTCGGTCGGTCTGATGCAGCCGGCGCCGACGGACTACGTGAAGCGGGTCGTGGGCGTCGGCGGTGACCGGGTGGTGTGCGACCACCGGGGCCGGCTGTCGGTCAACGGCCGCGAGATCACCGAGGACTACCTCTTCCCGGGGGACAGGGCCTCCCGGGTGCCGTTCGTGGCGGTGGTGCCGGAGGGACGGCTGTTCGTCCTGGGCGACCACCGCAGCGCGTCCCGGGACTCGCGCGACCACCTGGGAGAGCCGGGCGGCGGCATGGTCCCGGTGGACCGGGTGATCGGCCGGGCCGACTGGATCGGCTGGCCGCTGGGCCGGTGGACCGCGCTGCACCGGCCGGACGCCTTCGACGGCGTGCCGGAACCGCGTGCTCATGCCGGGGGTGGACGTGGGGCACCGTAGCGAACGGCCCCGGCCCTGGCTTCGGCCCGGGCGGCGGTCGGGGGGCACGCGTGCGCGGTACGGGCCGCGGCCGCCGGGCCCCGCGCCGGGCGGGCCGGACGGGCGCGCGGCGCGCCGGCGGGCGACGGCGCGGCGGGTACGCCGGAGCCGGCGCCGGTCCCTGCTGACCGAGGCGCCCGTGCTGCTGTCGGTGGCGCTGCTGATCGCCTTGGTGCTGAAGACGTTCCTGGTGCAGGCGTTCGTCATCCCGTCCGGTTCCATGGAGCGGACGATCCGGATCGGCGACCGGGTGCTGGTGGACAAGCTGACGCCCTGGTTCGGCGACCGGCCCGCCCGCGGCGACGTGGTGGTCTTCAAGGACCCGGGCGACTGGCTGGGGGACGCGGAGCGGCCGGAGGAGGGGTCGGCGGGGGTCAGGGCCGGGCGGCGGGTGCTGTCGTTCATCGGACTGCTGCCCTCCCAGGGGGAGCAGGATCTGATCAAGCGCGTGGTCGCGGTGGGCGGGGACACGGTCAAGTGCTGTGACGCCGGGGGCAAAATCATGGTCAACGGTTCGCCGGTCCGGGAGCCGTATGTGCACCCGGGGAACGCGCCGTCCGAGCTGCCGTTCGAGGTGCGGGTGCCGGAGGGACGGCTGTTCGTCCTGGGCGATCACCGCTCCGACTCGGCCGATTCGCGGTTCCACCTGAGCGACCCCGGGCACGGTACGGTCCCGGAAGACCTGGTCATCGGCCGTGCCACGGTGATCGCCTGGCCGCCGGGGCACTGGCGCCGGCTGTCCGGGGGACCGGACGGGGCGGGTGGTGCCGACGGGTGAGCCGTCCGGCGGGTCCGTCACGGAGCGCGCGGACGTTCCGGGGTGTGTGGGGCGAACGGGATGATCCGGACCCCGACCCCTGCGGAACTCCCGCTCGTTAAGGGAGTGGCGGGCCTGCGGCGGACGGCGACAGGCGACAGCGCGGAGTGAGGAGTGAATGTGGGGGATGTGGCGGTCGGCGCGCGGTCCGGCCATGGAGAGCCCGAGAAGCGCCCGGACGGTGCCGGGGTGCCGGCCGCCGGGCCGGCACCGGAGGGCCCGGAGAGCTCCCCTCGTGTGCCCCACGGGCCCCAGGGGCCTCATGGGTCCCACGAAGCCCATGAGGCCCCCGGTGGCCCCCCGCCACCGGGGGAACCCGGCCGGCCCGGCCCTCCGGGACGGGCCCCGGACGGGACGCCGGGTGGAGCGGCGGGCGGGCCCGCGGGGGGTGACCTGCCGGACGGCCGGGAGGCCGGGAAGCCGGGGGCTGCGCGGAAGGGCGGGAAACCGGGGAAGTCCGGGAAACAGCGGTCCTTCTGGAAGGAACTGCCGATCCTGATCGGCGTCGCGCTGATCCTCGCGCTCTTCATCAAGACGTTCCTCGTGCAGGCGTTCTCCATCCCGTCCGAGTCGATGCAGGACACCCTGCAGCGCGGTGACCGGGTGCTGGTCGACAAGCTCACGCCCTGGTTCGGCGCCGAGCCGGAGCGCGGCGAGGTCGTCGTCTTCCACGACCCCGGCAGCTGGCTGAAGGACGCTCCGGACGAGCAGTCCGGTCCGGTGGGCAACGGGGTGCAGAAGGTCCTCAGCTTCGTCGGACTCATGCCTTCCGCCGGTGAGAAGGACCTGATCAAGCGGGTCATCGCGGTCGGCGGCGACAAGGTCGAGTGCAAGGGCGGCAACAACCCCGTGGTCGTCAACGGCAAGGCGCTCGACGAGCCGTACATCTTCCCGGGCGACACCCCGTGCAGCGACAAGCCGTTCGGGCCGGTCACGGTGCCCAAGGGCAAGCTGTGGGTGATGGGCGACCACCGGCAGAACTCGATGGACTCGCGCTGGCACCAGGACGAGGACGGCGGCTTCGTGCCGGTGGACGACGTCGTCGGCCGCGCGATCGTCGTCGCCTGGCCGCTGAACCGCTGGGCGACGCTGCCCGTCCCCGACACCTTCGACCAGCCCGGCATCGGTTCCGCCGCCGCCGCGGCGCCGCCGGCGCTGGGCCTCGCGGGCGCCGTCCCGCTCGTGCTGTGGCGTCGGCGCCGGCTGCTCGCCGCGCGCGACTGACCCGGTGCCGTCCGGACCGCCCGCGCCGCGGGGACCGGGAGGGCTGACGCCGCTCCCGTACCGCGGGTAGGGTGCGGTTCCGCGCTCCGGCGCGGGGAGCGGTTCTTCTGTGGGCGGTTTCACCGAGGGTGGGGGACGCGATGGGCGGAGCGGAACGCGGCGGTCCGGGGCAGGCCGGGAGGCTGGTGTCCGGCATCGCCGTGGCCCTCGGCGCCGTCCTCTTCCTCGGCGGCTTCGCGTGGGCGGCCCTCGTCTACAAGCCGTACACCGTCCCTACCGACTCCATGGCACCGACCATCGCCCGCGGCGCCCGCGTCCTCGCCCAGCGCATCGACGGCGACGAGGTCCGCCGCGGCGACATCGTCGTCTTCCACGACAAGCTGTGGGGCGATACGGCGATGGTCAAGCGCGTGGTCGGGGTCGGCGGTGACACCGTCGCCTGCTGCGACCGGCGGGGGAGGATGACGGTCAACGGCGTTCCGGTCGAAGAACCGTATCTGCAGGGTGCCGGGCCGGCCTCCCCGAGTGGCTTCTCGGCCACGGTGCCCGCGGGGGACCTGTTCCTCCTCGGTGATCACCGCTCCGACTCCGTCGACTCCCGCTCGCACCTGGCGAAGGATCAGGGATCGATCCCGCGCGGCGCGGTGAGCGCGCGGGTGGACGCCGTGCTCTGGCCCGCGGGCGACCTCGGCGTACTGTCCCGCCCTGCCGCGTTCGGCGCGCTGCCCGGCGGCACGTCGAGCCCCGGCCCGGTCCGCCTGCTGGCCGTCGCCGTCGTCGCCGGGGCGGTGCTCATCCTGGGAGGTGCGGCGTACGGTCCGATGGCCCGGCTGCTGACGCGGCGGCCGGCTTCCGGCGGGTCTTCCGGTGGGAAGGCCCCGGGTGGCTCGGCTTCGGGCGGGCAGGTTTCCGGCGGGGAGGGGAAGGCGGTGAGTCCTCATGGATGACCCCATGGACGATCCCTCCCGGGCGAGCGCCGGTCCGCTGCGGCGGGCGGCCCGGGTGGTCCTGCTCGACGCCCGGGACCGAATCCTGCTGCTGCACGGCTTCGAACCCGCCGACCCCGGGCGGACCTGGTGGTTCACCCCGGGCGGCGGGCTGGAGGGCGACGAGGACTGGACGGCCGCGGCCCGCCGCGAGCTCGCCGAGGAGACCGGGATCACGGAGATCGAACTCGGTCCGCCGCTGTGGCGGCGCACCTGCTCGTTCCCCTTCGACGGCCGCCGCTGGGACCAGGAGGAGCGCTACTACCTGGCCCGGACCCGGCAGCCCGGCGCCTGGAGCGGCGGCGGGACGGAGCTGGAACGCCGCAGTGTGACCGGACTCCGCTGGTGGACCTGCGGTGAACTCCTCACCACCCATGAGACGGTGTATCCGACCAGGCTCGCCGAGCTGCTGAGCACACTGCTCCGAGACGGCCCCCCGCAGGTGCCGGTGCGCCTGGAGACGGAACGTGCCTGACGCACCATGGGGGAACGCACGGCTGAAGGGGAACATGCCATGAGCGCCGAGGACCTCGAGAAGTACGAGACCGAGATGGAGCTGAAGCTCTACCGGGAGTACCGCGACGTCGTCGGTCTGTTCAAATATGTGATCGAGACCGAGCGGCGCTTCTATCTCACCAACGACTACGAGATGCAGGTCCACTCCGTCCAGGGCGAGGTCTTCTTCGAGGTCTCGATGGCGGACGCCTGGGTCTGGGACATGTACCGGCCCGCCCGTTTCGTCAAACAGGTGCGGGTCCTGACGTTCAAGGACGTCAACATCGAGGAGCTCAACAAGAGCGATCTCGACCTTCCGAGTGGCTGAGTTCTCCACAACCGGCGGGTTGTCCACAGCTTTCGACCAAGATCCCCCACTTCCGCCCGGAGGCCGCACCGTCGGTCCCGGGAGGTGGTGCGGATGGACGCGCGACGGGCGCTCGGGCGCTACGGGGAGGACCTGGCGGTACGGCGGCTGACCGAGGCCGGGATGAGAGTACTGGCCCGCAACTGGCGCTGCCGCGAGGGCGAGATCGACGTGGTCGCGCACGACCGCGACGCGCTGGTCGTGTGCGAGGTGAAGACCCGCAGGGCGGGTCCCTACCAGCACCCGATGGCGGCCCTCACGGCCGCCAAGGCCGAGCGGCTGCGCCGGCTCGCGGGGCGCTGGCTGGAGCGGTACGGCGGCCCGCCACCGGGCGGGGTCCGCATCGACCTGGTCGGCGTGGTGCTCCCGGAGCGGGGTGCCCCCGAGGTCCAGCACGTCAAGGGGGTGGCGTGATGGGCTTCGCCCGCACCTGCTCGGTGGCCCTGGTCGGGGTGGAAGGGGTGGTGGTCGAGGTCCAGGCCGACCTCGAACCCGGCGTCGCCGCCTTCGCCCTCGTCGGGCTGCCCGACAAGAGCCTGTCCGAGAGCCGGGACCGGGTCCGCGCCGCCGTCGTCAACTCGGGCGGCGAGTGGCC
Source organism: Streptomyces sp. URMC 126 (assembly GCF_051386555.1). Taxonomy (NCBI): domain Bacteria; kingdom Bacillati; phylum Actinomycetota; class Actinomycetes; order Kitasatosporales; family Streptomycetaceae; genus Streptomyces; species Streptomyces sp. URMC 126. The sequence continues at coordinate 11,456 of NZ_JBPQTX010000053.1, read as the reverse complement.
GCAGCGGAAGCTCACGGTGGGCCTGAGCCCCGCCTCCGTCCCCAAGGGCGGCAGCGGCTTCGACTTGGCCGTCGCCTGCGCCGTGCTGGGCGCCGCCGAGCGGATCGACCCCCGGCGCATCGCCGACCTGGTGATGATCGGCGAGCTGGGCCTCGACGGCCGGGTCCGCCCGGTCCGGGGCGTGCTGCCGGCCGTCCTCGCGGCGGCGGACGCCGGGTACCGTCAGGTCGTCGTGCCCGAGCGCACGGCGGCCGAGGCGGCGCTCGTTCCCGGCGTCGCGGTGCTCGGCGTCCGCAGCCTCCGTCAGCTGGTGGCCGTCCTCACCGACGAGCCCGTGCCCGAGGAGGAGGACCCCGGGCGGGACGGCCGGCCCGACCCGCTGCTCGCCGGCCTCGCGGTGCCGGGCGCGGGCCAGGGGATGGGCGCGGGCGGGCCGGGGGACGGACACGTGCCCGACCTCGCCGAGGTCGCGGGCCAGCACCGCGCCCGCCGGGCGCTGGAGGTGGCCGCCGCCGGGCGGCACCACCTGTTCCTGCTGGGGCCGCCGGGCGCGGGCAAGACCATGCTCGCGGAGCGGCTGCCCGGCCTGTTGCCGCCGCTGACGCCGGAGGAGTCGCTGGAAGTCACGGCGGTGCACTCGGTGGCGGGCGCGCTCCCGGCCGGCCGGCCGCTGATCGACCGGCCGCCCTACTGCGCTCCGCACCACTCGGCGTCGATGGCCGCGCTGGTCGGCGGCGGCTCGGGCATGCCCCGGCCGGGCGCGGTGTCCCTGGCTCACCATGGGATTCTCTTTTTGGACGAAGCGCCCGAATGCTCCCCTCGTGTCCTGGACGCCCTCCGTCAGCCGCTGGAGTCGGGTCACGTGGTCGTGGCCCGCTCGGGCGGGGTGATGCGGCTCCCGGCCCGGTTCCTGCTCGCCTTGGCCGCCAATCCCTGCCCGTGCGGCCGGCACGGGCTCAGCGGGGACGGCTGCGACTGCTCGCCCAGGAACGTACGGCGCTATCTGGCCCGGCTCTCCGGGCCGCTGCTGGACCGGGTGGACCTCCGGGTGACCGTGGAGCCGGTGACCCGCGCGGAGCTGGTGGGGCTCGGCTCCGGCGCCGAGAGTTCGGAGACGGTCGGCGCCCGGGTGCGCGATGCCCGCGAACGGGCCGCCGTGCGGTACGCGGACACCCCCTGGCGCACGAACAGCGAGGTCCCGGGCCATGAACTGCGCACCCGCTGGCTCGTCGAGCCGGAAGCCCTGCGGGAGGCCGAACGCGACATGGAGCGCGGGCTGCTCACCGCCCGCGGCCTGGACCGGGTGCTCCGGGTCGCCTGGACCATCGCCGACCTCGCGTCCCACGACCGTCCGTCGGCGGACGACGTCCGCCAGGCGCTGGAACTGCGCACCGGCGTGCGGCGCGGCGTGGCGGTGGCCGGGGCGGGAGCCGTCCCGGCGTCGTCCGCGGCCGGCCTCACCGTCCGGCGGTGCGCGGTGTCACTCATGGTGTCCCCTCCGGTTGGGTCCGGCGTCGCCCAGGCACAGCCCGGCCACGCCGCTCTGCGTCAGCGTGTGCATGAACAGCAGGTCCACCCCGCCGGGCGAGGCGGACGCGATGCGGTGCGGGGTGAGCGAGTCGAAGTGGGCGGAGTCGCCCGGGGCGAGCAGGTGCGTCGTCCCGCCGAGGGACAGCCGGAGCCGGCCCGCGGTCACGTAGAGCCACTCCTCGCCCGGGTGCACCCGCACCAGGTCCTCCTGGCCCGCCGCGTCGTGCCCGTGCGGCACGTGCAGCCGCAGGGCCTGCATCGCGCGGCCGGAGCCGCCGGCGCGCCAGTACGTCCAGCCGCCCGCCCGCTGGGGTTCCATGCGGTCCGCGCGGACGATGGGATCCGCCGTCTGGGGTACTTCGCCCAGGAGGTCGGATACCGTCGTTCCGTAGGTCCGCGCGAGCGCCAGCAGCATGGGGAGGGACGGCGTCCGGCGTCCCGTCTCCAGCCGGGACAGGTGGGCGGGCGACAGCCCGGCCCGGGCCGCGGCCGCCTCCAGCGTGAGCGCGCTGCGGGTGCGCAGCGCGCGCAACTGCGGTGCCACGGCGGGCAGATCCTCGGTCGGGGGGTCTTCCGTGCCGGTGTGTGGGCTCATGTACCCGGTATAGCCCTGCCGTGCCTCAAAGGCAAAAGTCCTTGCCTCTGAGGCAAAGCGGCCGGGTGCGGGGAGCGGGTGAACGATGGGGGAACATCATGTGTTTGTCGTTGACATGCCATGTGCTACGCGCGTCATGCTGGGCGCATGAACATCCCCCACCGTTTCGCACGCTTCGGCGTGCCGGCCGCACTGGCCTCCGTCCTCCTCCTCGGCGCCCCCACCGCCGCCCTGGCCGGCCCGGCCTCCTCCGGTGCTTCCGCCTCCTCGGTCTCCGTCGTCTCCTCGGCCCCCTCGGTCACCGCCGGCTCGCTCGCCGCGAAGGGTGTCGGCCGGATCTGCGAGTCCGCCCTGCCGGCGCAGGCCCACGACACACTGGACCTGATCGAGAAGGGCGGCCCGTTCCCGTACCCCAAGGACGGCACGGTCTTCTCCAACCGCGAGGGCGTCCTGCCGAAGCAGAGCGGCGGCTACTACCACGAGTACACGGTGATCACCCCGGGCTCGCCCGACCGCGGCGCCCGCCGGATCGTCACCGGCAAGGCGGACCACGAGGACTACTACACCGGAGACCACTACCGGTCGTTCGCCCGCGTCGACTTCACCTGCTGACCGCTCCTCCGTCCCACCTCCCTCCTCCGCGCCGGCCGGGCACCCGCGGCCCGGCCGGAACCGGGCGTTCCGTCCCCGGTGCGACCGGCTGTCGGAGCTGACGGAGCGTCAGCCCTCGCGCGCAACAGGGCAGGTGCCGTCACCTCCGGTCGTGCCCCCGCACGCTCGCGGGGGCCTTTTCGCGCGGCCGGGGAACCGCGAGGCGGGGTCGGATGTCAGTGCCTGCCGTTACCGTTCTTCTCGTTCCGCGAACGATCCGCGCGCGACGAGAAGGGCGGCGAACGGCCGTGTATCGCTGGGAGATCACCCGGGCAGCGCTGGGGCAACGCGTCCTCGCCATGGTGCGGAGCGACAGCTACGACGAGGCGACGCTGACATCCGGCACGCTGCTCTCGGCCGGCCTCACCAGCCTGGAGATATCGCTCGCCACCCCCTTCGCCCTGGACGCCGTCGCCACCCTGGTCCGCGAGGTCGGCGACGAGGCGCTCATCGGCGCCGGCGCGGTCCTGGACGCGGCCTCCGCCCGGATGGCCGTCGAGGCCGGCGCCCGGTTCCTGGCCTCGCCGGCCCTGGACCCCGAGGTGCTGCGCACCGGCCACCGGTACGGCGTCCCGGTGTTCGCCGGCGTCTCGACGCCCGCCGAGATCGTCCGGGCCCTGGAGCTGGGCGCCGACGCCCTGAAGCTGTTTCCCGCCGCCTGCCATCGCCCCGAGCGCGTCCGCGAGATCCGGGCCGAACTGCCGCAGGCCGCCCTGGTCCCCAGCGGGGGTGTCGACGTCGGCACCGCCCCCGAGTGGATCGCCGCCGGAGCCGTCGCCTGCGGTATCGGCGGGGAGCTGGCGGAAGGCGACCGTGACGCGGTGGCCAAGCGGGTCGAGGACCTGATCGCCCGGCTGGCGGAGGCGGACGCGGAGGGCGGCGGGGGCGCCCTGGCGGAGGAGTAGGAGCGGCCGCCGGCGCGGTACTTCTCAGGCGGCCAGCCTGGTGCCGAACCCCACCAGCAGGAGCGCGGACGCGGCCAGCAGGAGCAGGCCCGAGCCGGCGAGCAGCAGGCGGTAGGCGCGGGTGGTCAGCCGGTCGCGGGTGCGGGCCACCACCAGGGCGAGGAGCGCCTTGCTGCCGACGAGCAGCGCGTAGAAGGCGACGAGGAAGCCGACGGCGCCGCCGGGCCGCTCCCGCCACGCGTCGACGAGGAGGGGCGAGCCCGTCGTCATCCAGAAGAGCCACGGGTGCGGGCTGAGGAGGTTGACGACCACGCCCTGCCGGACGGCCGAACTCCCCCGGCCGTCCGGGCCTCCCACAGCGTGGTGCACGCCGGCCACAGCAGGAAGAGGCCGCCGACGAGCCCGCCCGCCGCGACCGCGCGGTCGGGGAGCGCGGAGAGCACGGTCACCGAGAGCGCGATCACCGGCAGGTCGGTCAGCAGCGGCACGGCGGCCACCCGCAGCCCGACCCCGAGCCCGCCGCGCAGGGTGCCCGACAGGACGAGGGCCAGGAGGGGGCCGGGGCTGATGCCCGCGCTCAGGCCGAGCGTCACCCCGAGGGCCAGGACCTTCACCCGTGCTCCCTTCCGCGCGACCGGCGGCGCGCGTGACCGATGCCACGCGTGACCGATGCCGCACATGACCGATGTGGCACATGACCGATGTCGCGCGTGACCCGTACCGGACACGACTCGCACCGGACACGACCCGTGCCGCACGCGTCCCGGCCGCACCGCCGTCCGGACCCTGCCCGCGGCCGGAGCGCCCTACGCCCGTCCGTCCCTACGCCCGCAGCCCGTACGCCCCTACGCCAATGCGCGCCGGCCCCCGCCGGGATCGCCCATGTCCGGACAACCGGACCTCCGGACTTCCCGTCATCAGGTCCCCCCGCTACCCTCCACCGAGTGGCGAAGCACCGACCCCTCCAGTTCACCCTGGACCGCAGCAGTCCCGTCCCGCTCTACTACCAGCTGGCCCAGCAGTTGGAGGCCGCCATCGAGCAGGGCGGGCTCGCGCCCGGCAGTCTGCTCGGGAACGAGATCGAGCTGGCCGCGCGGCTGGGGCTGTCGCGGCCGACCGTGCGGCAGGCGATCCAGTCGCTCGTCGACAAGGGGCTGCTGGTGCGCCGGCGCGGGGTCGGTACGCAGGTGGTGCACAGCCAGGTGAAGCGCCCCCTGGAGCTCAGCAGCCTCTACGACGACCTGGAGGCGGCCGGGCAGCAGCCCGCCACCCTGCTCCTGAGCCGCGCGGTGGAGCCCGCCGGCGCCCGGGTCGCCGCCGCGCTGGGGGTGGCCGAGGGGACGGACGTCGTCTACGTCGAGCGGCTGCGCCTGGCGCACGGGGAGCCCGTCGCCCATCTGCGCAACCACCTTCCCCTCGGTCTGCTCGATCTCGACGGGGACGTGCTGGCCGAGACCGGCCTGTACCGTCTGATGCGTTCCGCCGGCCTCACCCTGCACAGCGCCCGGCAGACCATCGGCGCCCGCGCCGCCACGGCCGAGGAGGCCGAGCGGCTCGCGGAGCCGGCCGGCGCGCCGCTGCTGACCATGGAGCGGACGACGTTCGACGACACGGGACGGGCCGTGGAGTTCGGCTCCCACCTCTACCGCGCCTCCCGCTACTCCTTCGATTTCCAGCTGCTGGCCCGGCCGTGAGACGGTCCCGTGACACCGTCGGAGATCATCCGGTCGACAGAATGTTCTGACAAAGTATTGACGTGGTGTGGCGCACACCACTAGAACACCTGCACACCGCGCCGGGAAAACCCCGCCGGACGACCGTGACGGATCGTGACGGATACTTGGGCGGTCGGGCCCGCGGGACCGGGGTCCGGCCGCACCGTGACAGACAGTGGAAGGGCAAGTCCTCGTGGCAAGGGTTCGGACAGGCGTACGTGCGGTCAGCGCCGTGCTGGCAGCGGTGCTCGGCGCCACACTGGCGGGGTGCAGCAGTACGGGCGGCAAGCGCGCCGAGGAGCGGGCCGCCAAGGCCGCCCAGGGGCGCGCGGCGGTCGACACGCCCCGGTGGACCTTCGCGATGGTCACCCACTCGGGCGATGGCGACACCTTCTGGGACATCGTGCAGAGCGGTGCCAAGCAGGCCGCGGCGAAGGACAACATCAAGTTCCTCTACGCGCACGACGTGGAGGGGAACAAGCAGGCCCAGAGCGTCCAGGCCATGATCGACCAGAAGGTCGACGGCCTGATCGTCACCCTCGCCAAGCCGGACGCCATGAAGGACGTCGTGGCCAAGGCGCGGAAGGCCGGCATCCCGGTGATCACGGTGAACTCGGGCTCGGACAAGTCCAAGGAGTTCGGCGCCCTCACCCACATCGGCCAGGACGAGGTCATCGCCGGCGAGGCCGTCGGCGAGCAGCTCAACGAGCGCGGGAAGAAGAAGGCCGTCTGTGTCCTGCACGAGCAGGGCAACGTCGGCCACGAGCAGCGCTGCGAGGGCGTGAAGAAGGCGTTCAAGGGCGAGGTGGTGAACCTCTACGTCGAGGGCACCAACATGCCCAACGTCCAGTCCTCCATCGAGGCCAAGCTCCAGTCCGACAAGGACGTGGACGCCGTCGTCACCCTCGGCGCCCCCTTCGCGCCGACCGCGGTGAAGGCCGCGGAGCAGGCGGGCAGCAAGGCCGAGGTGGACACCTTCGACCTCAACGCCAAGGTCGCCGACTCCCTCAAGGACGGCTCCCTCGGCTTCGCCGTCGACCAGGACCCGTACCTCCAGGGCTACGAGGCCGTCGACCTGCTCTGGCTCTACCGCTACAACCGCGACATGCTCGGCGGCGGCCGCCCGGTCCTGACCGGCCCGCAGATCGTCACCAAGGACGACGCCAAGGTCCTGTCCGAGTACACCAAGCGGGGGACGCGATGAGCAGTACCACCGCCACCGTCCCCGAGACCGCGCCCCGGGGCCGGAGCCTGCCGCGCCGGCTGCTCGGCCGCCCCGAGCTGGGGTCGGTCGTCGGCGCCGCGGCCGTCTTCCTCTTCTTCGCGATCGTCGCCGACTCGTTCATGACCGCGCCCGGCCTCTCCACCGTGCTGTACGCGTCGTCGACCATCGGCATCATGGCCGTGCCGGTGGCGCTGCTGATGATCGGCGGCGAGTTCGACCTGTCCGCCGGTGTGATGGTGACCAGCTCGGCGCTGGTCTCCTCGATGTTCAGCTACCAGATGACGGCCAACGTCTGGGTCGGCGTCGGCGTCTCGCTGCTGGTCACGCTGGCGATCGGCTTCTTCAACGGCTTTGTGCTCACCCGCACCAAACTGCCCAGCTTCATCATCACGCTCGGCACGTTCCTGATGCTCACGGGCCTCAACCTCGGCTTCACCAAGCTCATCAGCGGCACCGTCTCCACCAAGACCATCGGGGACATGGAGGGCTTCGAGTCCGCCCGCGCCCTGTTCGCCTCCCACTTCACCCTCGGTGACGTGGACCTCCAGGTCACCGTCCTGTGGTGGATCGGCCTGGTCGCCGTCGCCACCTGGGTGCTGCTGCGCACCCGCGCCGGCAACTGGGTCTTCGCGGTCGGCGGCGGCGTGGACGCGGCCCGCGCGGTCGGCGTCCCGGTCCGGCGCACCAAGATCGGCCTGTATATGGCGGTCGCGTTCTGCGCCTGGGTCTCCGGCCAGCACCTGCTGATGTCCTACGACGTCGTGCAGTCAGGCGAGGGCGTGGGCAACGAGCTGCTCTACATCATCGCGGCCGTCATCGGCGGCTGCCTGATGACCGGCGGCTACGGGTCGGCCATCGGGTCGGCGGTCGGCGCGTTCATCTTCGGCATGACGAGCAAGGGCATCGTGTACGCGCAGTGGAACCCCGACTGGTTCAAGTTCTTCCTCGGCGCGATGCTGCTGCTGGCGACGCTGCTCAACGCCTGGGTACGGAAGCGCGCGGAGGCCAGCAAATGAGCGCTCTGGTCAGACTGGCCGGCGTCGGCAAGGACTACGGCAACGTCCGGGCCCTGGACGACGTCTCGCTGGAGGTCCACGCGGGCGAGATCACCTGTGTGCTCGGTGACAACGGCGCCGGCAAGTCCACCCTCATCAAGATCATCGCAGGGCTGCACCGGCACGACGCCGGCACCTTCGAGATCGAGGGCGAGGAGGTCCGGCTGGGCTCGCCCCGCGAGGCCCTGGACCGGGGCATCGCCACGGTCTACCAGGACCTCGCCGTCGTCCCCCTGATGCCGGTGTGGCGGAACTTCTTCCTGGGGTCGGAGCCGACCAAGGGCCGGGGCCCGTTCAAGCGCCTGGACGTGGCCGCCATGCGCGAGACCACCCGCACCGAGCTGGCCCGCATGGGCATCGAGCTGCACGACGTCGACCAGCCCATCGGCACCCTCTCCGGCGGCCAGCGACAGTGCGTGGCCATCGCCCGGGCCGTCCACTTCGGGGCGAAGATCCTGGTACTCGACGAGCCGACGGCCGCCCTCGGCGTCAAGCAGTCGGGCGTCGTCCTGAAGTACGTCGCCGCCGCGCGCGACGCGGGCCTCGGTGTGGTGCTGATCACCCACAACCCGCACCACGCCTACCTGGTCGGCGACCGGTTCGTGCTGCTCAAGCGGGGGGCCATGGCCGGCAGCCACGCCAAGGCCGACATCGCCCTGGACGAGCTCACCCGGCAGATGGCGGGCGGCAGCGAGCTGGAACAGCTCAGCCACGAGCTGGAACGGGCCCCCGCCCCCGACCTGGCGGCACACAAGACCGACGGCGTCCCCGGCGAGGACGCCTAGCCACCCCGCGGGGCCCGGCACCGACAGGCGGTGCGGGCCCCGCCGCCCGTTGTGCGGCGGACACCGCCGGTGAGGCACAATCGGCGACGCGGGCAGCGCCCGCACCGACCGTATCCGCGAGGCCCCGGCCTCCCGAGACCACCGCAGGGACGACGACCTCGTGCGAGCACGACCCCGAGCAGCCGCCGGAGCCCCCCGAGGCACGGAGGTGCCGCGATGAGCATCTACCGCGAGCGGGTCTACCGGGGCTCCGCACGAGCCACCGTCCTGCGCACCACCGGATCGCGCGAACGCCGCTCCCACCTCACGGCGCCGCGCGTGCCCACGGTCGGCATCGACATCGGCGGCACCAAGGTCATGGCGGGCGTCGTGGACGCCGACGGCACGATCCTGGAGAAGCTGCGCACCGAGACGCCGGACAAGTCCAAGAGCCCCAAGGTCGTCGAGGACACCATCGTCGAGCTCGTCCTCGACCTCTCCGACCGGCACGACGTGCACGCCGTCGGCATCGGCGCGGCCGGCTGGGTGGACGCCGACCGCAACCGCGTCCTGTTCGCCCCCCACCTGTCCTGGCGCAACGAGCCGCTGCGCGACCGGCTGGCCGGCCGGCTGGCCGTCCCCGTCATGGTCGACAACGACGCCAACACCGCGGCCTGGGCCGAGTGGCGCTTCGGCGCCGGCCGGGGCGAGGACCACCTGGTGATGATCACGCTGGGGACCGGCATCGGCGGCGCCATCCTGGAGGACGGCCAGGTCAAGCGCGGCAAGTACGGGGTCGCGGGCGAGTTCGGCCATATGCAGGTCGTCCCCGGCGGCCACCGCTGCCCGTGCGGCAACCGCGGCTGCTGGGAGCAGTACAGCTCCGGCAACGCGCTGGTCCGCGAGGCCCGGGAGCTGGCCGCCGCCGAGTCCCCGGTCGCGTACGGGATCATCGACCGGGTCGGCGGGAACATCCCCGAGATCACCGGCCCCCTCATCACCGAGCTGGCCCGCAACGGCGACGCCATGTGCGTCGAGCTGCTCCAGGACATCGGCCAGTGGCTGGGCGTCGGCATCGCCAACCTCGCCGCCGCCCTCGACCCGTCCTGCTTCGTCATCGGCGGCGGCGTCAGCGCCGCCGACGACCTGCTGATCGGCCCCGCCCGGGACGCCTTCCGCCGCCACCTCACCGGCCGCGGCTACCGCCCCGAGGCCCGTATCGTCCGCGCCCAGCTCGGCCCCGAGGCCGGCATGGTCGGCGCCGCCGACCTCGCCCGGCTGGTCGCCCGCCGCTTCCGGCGCGCCAACCGGCGCCGCGTCGAACGCTACGAGCGGTACGCCAAGGCCGGCCGCGGGTGATCACCATGGAGCACACGGACCGCGAGGAGACGGCGCAGACCCCCGGGGGCACCCCGGACGGCGCCCGTCCGCGCCGCTGGCTGAAGGCGCTGATCGTCTTCCTGCTCGTCGCCATCCCGGCCGGCTACCTCTACATCTCCGCCCTCCAGAGCCGCAACGGCAACGGCGACAAGCAGGAGGAGGCCACCATCACCGGCCTGGAGGAGGGCTGGCCCTCCCGGCTCCAGCGACGGCTCTACGAGGTGACCGTGCCGGCGGACGCCGAGAACGTGGCCCACTTCGAGACCAACTCCTGGAAGTCCAGCTCCCTCTTCCTCCAGTTCACCACCACGGGCGAGAAGTTCGGGCAGTGGCTGAACGACCACGGCATGAAGCCCTCCGAACTGGAGGAGGGCGACGTGACCATCGACGAGGAGGAGGCCGACACCGTCGGCTGGAAGTTCGACGGCAAGCACCACTGGGCGGGCACGGTCCGCGAGGAGGACAAGCCCAAGCCCAACCTGGAGGTCACGGCGAACCTCGACGACCCGCGGTACCCGCGGGTGTTCGTGGTGTCGACGACGTCGCCCTGACGGGCCGTCACGTGACGCGGGCCACACTTGGAGATCGTCCGTTCAGTCCTCCCCGGCGCCCGGGCATGATGGCGCCCGGGTGGCCGCCCGAGCGCGGCAGGCGCGTCGGCCGCTCTTGACCGCGCCACCGCCGGTGCCGGGAGGGGAAGTTGACGATCACCATCGAGAACGCCGTCCACGGCGAGATCTCCGTCGGCACCGTGCTGACCTGGACCAAGCGCTACACCGACGAGGAAGTGCGCGAGTTCCGCGCCCTGAGCGGCGCGCCGGCCGACCCGCTGCCCGAGCACCTGCCGTACCTGCTGGCCGTCGCGCCGCTCACCAAGCTCGGCGGCGACCTCGACTACCTCTCGCGGCGGATGGACTGGACCTCCCACCGCCCGATCGGGAGGAACGAGGAGATCACCGCCGAACTGGAAGTCGTCCACCTGGAACCGGCCGGGCCCGGGGCGGGCATGACCAGGATCGCCTTCGACGCCCGGATCCGGTGCGGGGACGAAACCGTGATCAGCGGCCGCAGTAACGGCCTCATCGTCGGCGCGTAGAACGAACGCTGGCCCGCGGAGAGAACAGGGGAGGCACCGCCATGAGCATGACCCGCACCGCCACGGCCGTCTTCGGCCCCGAGGACATCGACACCTGCGCCCGTCTCACCGGCGACCGGGGCGCGCACCACATGGCCGGGCTCGGCGACCGCCGGATGACCCAGGGCGTCCTCACCCTCACCGCCGTCCCCCTGCTCGGCGACCCCGGGGCGCATCTGCGGGAGGTCTCGCTCACCTTCCTCGCCCCGGTCCGCGCGGGCGACACCGTCACCGCGACCGTCCACGCCACCGAGACCGAGCGGGAGGGCGTCGAACTCCCGCCGGACCGCGCCCTGTACCGCTACGAGCTCAGCGTCGTCGGCCGGGACGGCGAGCCGGTCCTGACCGGCACCGGCCTCGCCGAACTGCCCCGCGCCCAGGACGGCGCGGACTGACGCGGCGCGGACTGACGCGGCGCTGACTGACGCGGCGCGGACCGGCGCCCCGGGCGACCGGCCCGACGGCGACCCCCGCCCCCGCTCCACGGCCCCCGGACGGCAC
>NZ_JBPQTX010000052.1:0-29803 GCF_051386555.1 Streptomyces sp. URMC 126 | reverse complement strand
ACCCACTGCGACCCCTGACCCGCGAACGCGAACACCACCCGCGCACCCGGCCGAGCCACCCCCGACACCACCGAACCCGCCGGGACGCCGGCGGCCAGGCTCTGCAACCCCGACACCAGTTCGCCCCGGTCACTACCCACCACCACAGCCCGGTGCTCGAATACCGAGCGCGTCGTCACCAGCGACCACGCCACGTCCGCCGGCGCCTGCTCCGGCCGGGCCGTCGTCCAGTCCCGCAGCCGGCCGGCCTGCGCCGTCAGGCTCTGGGCCGTGCGGCCCGAGACCAGCCACGCGCCGACCTCTCCGGTCTCGACGACGGCCGCCGCTTCCGCCGCCGGAGCGCCATCGGCGGCCTCGCCCGCGGCGCCCTCGGCAAGCTCGACGTCCTCGGTGCCGTCCTCAGTGCCGCCCTCAGCCGTTGCGGCTTCGTCGGGTTCCGGCGCCTCTTCCACGATGACGTGCACGTTGGTGCCGCTGATGCCGAACGCCGACACACCGGCACGGCGCACCCGCTCACCGTCGGACGGCCACGGCACCGGCTCGTTGAGCAGCTTGATGTCACCGGCCTCCCAGTCGACGTGCGTCGACGGTTCGTCCGCGTACAGCGTCCGCGGGAGCTGCTCGTGCTGGAGGGCGAGGACCATCTTCATGATGCCCGCGACTCCGGCCGCCGCCTGCGTGTGGCCCATGTTCGACTTGATCGAGCCCAGCCACAGCGGTCCCCGGCCGGCCCGTTCCCGGCCGTAGGTCGCCAGGAGCGCCCCGGCCTCGATCGGGTCGCCCAGCGTCGTGCCGGTGCCGTGTGCCTCGACCGCGTCCACGTCGGCGGGCGTCAGGCGGGCGCCGGCCAGGGCGGCGCGGATGACGCGCTGCTGGGAGGGGCCGTTGGGGGCGGTCAGGCCGTTGGACGCGCCGTCCTGGTTGATGGCGCTGCCGCGGATCACGGCGAGGACCGGGTGCCCGTTGCGCCGGGCGTCCGAGAGCCGCTCGACGACGAGCATGCCCGCGCCCTCGGCCATGCCCATGCCGTCGGCCGCGTCCGAGAACGCCTTGGTCCGTCCGTCCGCCGCGAGTCCTCGGGCGTGGGAGAAGGCCAGGAACCCGTCGGGGCTCGCCATGACCGTGACGCCGCCGGCCAGTGCGAGGGAGCACTCGCCCGAGCGCACCGCCTGGCAGGCGAGGTGCAGGGCGACCAGCGACGAGGAGCACGCGGTGTCCACCGTGACCGCCGGGCCCTCCAGGCCCAGGGTGTAGGACAGGCGGCCCGACAGCACGCTGGCCGCGTTCCCGGTCATCAGGTGTGCCCCGAGGTTCTCGACCTCCTCCTCGTCCTCCATGGTCAGTGCCAGGTAGGACGAGCCGTAGCCGCCGACGAACGCGCCGGTCTGGCTGCCCCGCAGGCTCGCCGGGTCGATGCCGGACCGTTCGAAGGCCTCCCAGCTCACTTCGAGCAGGAGTCGCTGCTGCGGGTCCATGGCGAGGGCTTCGCGGGGGCTGATGCCGAAGAAGCCGGCGTCGAACCCGCTCGCGTCCTGGAGGAAGCCGCCCACCTGCGTGTAGGAGGTGCCCACGCTGTCGACGTCCGGGTTGTACAGGGCTTCGAGGTCCCAGCCGCGGTCGGTGGGGAAGGTCGACATGGCGTCGCCGCCGGTGGCCAGCAGCTGCCACAGCTCGTCCGGGCTGGTCGCGCCGCCGGGGAACCGGCAGGCCATGCCGACGATCGCGATCGGCTCGTCCGGCATCAGCGCCGCCGTCACCGGGGTGGCGGGTTCCGCGACATCGGCGAGGTCGCCGGCCAGTTGTTCGCGCAGCAGTCCGGCCAGGGCGGCGGGGGTGGGGTAGTCGAAGACGAGGGTGGCGGGCAGCCGCAGTCCGGTGGCCGGGTTCATGCGGTTGCGGAACTCGACCGCGATCAGCGAGTCGAAGCCCAGGTCGGTGAAGGGCCGGCCGGCCTCGATGGCGTCCGCCGAGGCGTGTCCGAGGACCGCGGCCGCGTGGGTGCGTACCAGGTCGAGGAGTACCCGGTCGCGTTCCGCGGCGGGCAGCGCGGCGAGTTGCTGCCGCAGGGCCTCCGCGGAGCCGGCGCCGGTTCCCGGGCCGCCCGCGGCGGAGGTGACGGTCGTGCGGCGGGGTATGAGGTCGTCGGCCAGCGCCTCCCACAGGGGCGGGACGCCGGTGGCGGCCGCGACCGCCCGCAGTCCGGCCTTGTCCAGCCGGGCCGGGACGAGGAGGGCCTCGGCGCGGGTCAGCGCCACGTCCAGCAGGAGCAGGCCCTGGTTCTCGTCGAGTGCCGCGAGTCCGGACGCGGTCATCCGGCGGAGCATCAGCTCGGCCAGGTCACGGCCGATGCCGGCCTCGGGCATCCACGGGCCCCAGGCCAGTGAGGTTCCCGCGAGGCCCGCCGCCCGGCGGTGTGCCGCCAGCGCGTCGAGGAACGCGTTGGCCGCCGCGTAGTTGCCCTGGCCGGGTCCGCCGAACGCGGCCGCGACGGAGGAGAACAGGACGAAGTGGTCCAGGTCCATGTCCCGGGTCAGCTCGTGCAGGTGCCAGGCGGCGTCGGCCTTGGGGCGCATCACCGCGGCGACCCGCTCGGCGTTCAGCGAGTCGACGAGTCCGTCGTCGATGATGCCCGCGGCGTGGAACACGGAGCCCAGCGGGCAGGTGGCGGGGAGGGTCGCCAGGAGCGCGGCCAGCGCGTCCCGGTCGGCCACGTCGCACGCGACCACGCGGACCCACGCCCCGAGCGCCGCCACCTCGGCGGCCAGGGCGGCCACCCCGGGGGCGCCGGGGCCGGAGCGGCTGACGAGGACGACCCCGCCGGCCCGTCCGGTGGCCGCCAGGTGCCGGGCCACCACGCCGCCCAGGGTGCCGGTGCCGCCGGTGATGAGGACCGAGCGCGGGCCCGCGCCCGGCCGCGGCGGGGCGGCCTCCGTCTCGGTGCCGGGCGTGCGGAGTTCGCCGGCCGGGCGGGCCAGGCGGCGGCCGTAGCCGTGCCGGCCGCGGACGGCCACTTCCGGTTCGGGGCCGCCGAGGATCCGGGGCAGCAGCGCGAGGTCGTCCTCGTCGCCGGCCGCGGGCAGGTCGGCGAGGACCAGCCGTCCGGGGTTCTCCAGCTGCGCCGAGCGCAGCAGGCCCCAGACGGCGCCGGCCGCCACGTCCGCCACGTTCTCGCCGGTCCGTACGGCCATCCCGCCGCGGGTGACCACCACCAGGCGCGCGGGCTCCAGCTCCTCCGCCGCGAGCCACCGCTGTGCCAGTTCCAGTGCCTCGCCGGCGGTCCGGCGGGCCGCGTCCGGCACGTTCTCGTCGCGGTCGGCGCCGATGCACGCGAGCACCGTGTGGGGGGCGGTCGCTCCCGCGGCGGTGGCGGCGGTGATCTCGGAGACGTCGGCGTACGCGGTCACGGGTATCCCGGCGGCGGTCAGCCGGTCGGCCACCGCGAAGCGGTCGGTGCCGACCAGGGCCCACTCCCCGTCCGGGGGCGTGCTCTGGGGCAGTTCGGCCCAGTCCACGGTGAACAGGGCGTCGTTCAGCCACTCGTCCTTGGCCTGCAGCTGGTCCGCGGAGACCGGGCGGGTGACCAGCGAGGCGACGGAGACCACCGGCCGGCCGGCGGTGTCCGCGGCGGTCAGCGTCACGTTGCCCTGGGCGTCCCGGCGCAGCCGGGCGCGGAGGGCGGACGCGCCGGCCGTGTGCAGTTGCACGTCCGTCCAGGCGAAGGGCATGCGCACCTGGCCCTGTTCGGCCTTGTCGTCCGCGTCGGCGCCCGCCTGGTCGGCCACGACGCCCGCGAGCAGCGCCGAGTCGAGCAGCACCGGGTGCAGTCCGTAGGAGGACGCGTCCTCGGCGACGGGCTCGGGCAGTGCCACCTCGGCGAAGATGTCGTCGCCGCGCAGCCAGACCGACCGGAGTCCCTGGAACGCCGGGCCGTAGATGTCGGCCAGGTGGACCGTGTAGAGGTCCGTGATGTCGACTGCCTCGGCGTTCCGCGGCGGCCAGACGTCGAAGTCCCGCTCTTCCTGGGCGGTCGTCCGGGAGGGGGCGATGACGGCGCCGGCGTTCTTGACCCATTCCTGCTCGTCGTCGGCCCGGTCGAGGCGGGAGTAGACGTCCGCCTCGCGCCGTCCCTCGTCGTCGGCCGCGCCCACCACGACCTGGACCTGTACGCCCGCGCCGTCCCGCGGCAGCACCAGCGGTGCCTGGAGCGTGAGTTCCTCCAGGAGGGAGCACCCGACCTGGTGGCCGGCGCTCACCACCATCTCGACGAAGCCGGTGCCCGGCAGCAGGACGACGCCGCCGACCGCGTGGTCGGCCAGCCACGGCTGCGAGCGCAGGGAGAGGCGGCCGGTGCACACGAGACCGGTGCCGCCGCCCAGTTCCACCACGGCGCGCAGCAGCGGGTGCCCCGCCGCGGCCTGCCCCAGCGAGGCCGGGTCCCCGCCGCCCGCCGGTGCCGCTCCGGGCAGGGCCAGCATGCCCTTGGGCCAGTAGCGCTCGTGCCGGAAGGCGTACGTGGGCAGTTCCACGCGTTCCGCCGTGGGCAGGACCGCGGCCCAGTCGACGGTCGCGCCGGCGACGAACGCCTCGGCCAGCGACGTGACCAGGCGGGTCGTGCCGCCGTCGTCCCGGCGCAGGGTGCCGCACACCGCGCCGGGGCGGGCGCCCGGGCCGATGTCGGCGGCGGCGGCCTCCAGGGTGTCGGTGATCGGCGCGAGCAGTACGGGGTGCGGGGAGACCTCGATGAACACCTGGTGGTCCGTGCCGGCGAGCGTGCGGACGGCCCGCTCGAAGTGCACGGTGGCCCGCAGGCTGGTGTACCAGTAGGCGGCGTCCAGTTCCTCGCCGCCCAGGACCTCGCCGGTGACGGCCGAGAGCATCGGCATCCGGCCCGCTCTCGGCGCCACCCCGGCGAGCAGGGAGGTGATCTCCTCCTCCAGCCGCTCCACCTGCGCGCTGTGCGAGGCGTAGTCGACCGCGACCATCCGCTCGCGGACGCCTTCGTCCCGCAGTTCCCGCTGGAGCTCCCGCAGGGCGGCCACGTCCCCGGAGACCACCACCGAGGCGGGGCCGTTGACGACGGCGAGCGACAGCCGGCCGTCCCAGCTGTCCAGCCGCTCCCTCACGCGGTCCGCCGGTTCGGTGACGGACAGCATGCCGCCGTCGCCGGTGATCGCCCGCAGGGCACGGGAGCGCAGCGCCACCACCTTCGCGCCGTCCTCGACGCTGAGCATCCCGGCGACCGTCGCGGCGGCGATCTCGCCCTGGGAGTGGCCCACCACCGCGTCCGGTGTGACCCCGGCGGCCTCCCACACCGCCGCCAGGGACACCATCACCGCCCACAGCGCCGGCTGCACCACATCGGCGGCCACCATCTCGGGCGCGCCCTCCGCGCCCGCCAGCACCTCGCTCAGCGACCAGTCGACATACGGCGCCAGCGCCGCCTCACACTCGGCGAGACGTGCCGCGAACACCGGGCTCGACTCGGCCAGTTCGCGGCCCATGCCCAGCCACTGCGACCCCTGGCCGGGGAAGACGAACACGGACCGGGCGGCCGTGTGGGCCACGCCCGTGACGACCGAGCCCGCCGCCGGGAGGCCGTCGGCCAACTGCCGCAGGCCGCCGACCAGTTCCGCGCGGTCCGCGCCCAGCACCACGGCCCGGTGCTCGAACACCGTGCGGGTGCGCGCCAACGACCATCCCACGGCGTCCGCTTCGAGGCCCGGCCGGGCCTCCGTCCAGTCCCGCAGCCGGCCCGCCTGGGCGACGAGCCCCTCCGCCGACCGGCCGGACACCACCCAGGCGGCGGCGTCCGACACCACCGGCGCCGCCGGCGCATCCGTCTCGGCGGACGGGGTGACGGCGCCTTCCTCGGACGCGCCCGCTTCGGACCCGCCGCCCCCGGCGGCTCCCCCGCCGGAGGCTCCCTCGGTGGAGGCGTCTCCGGCAGCGGCTTCCTCAGTGGGGGCTTCCTCGATGATGACGTGCGCGTTGGTGCCGCTGACGCCGAAGGAGGACACCCCGCCGCGGCGCACGCGCTCCCCGGCGGGCCACGGCTGGGCCTCGGTCAGCAGGCGTACGTCGCCCGCCGACCAGTCGATGTGGGGCGAGGCCTCCTGCGCGTGCAGCGTCCGCGGCATCCGCTGGCCCTGCAGCGCGAGCACCATCTTGATCACACCGGCGATGCCGGCCGCCGCCTGGGTGTGCCCGATGTTGGACTTCACCGAGCCGAGCCAGACCGGGCGGTCCTCGGGGCGGTCCTGCCCGTAGGTGGCGAGGAGGGCCCCGGCCTCGATCGGGTCGCCGAGCGTCGTGCCCGTACCGTGCGCCTCCACCACGTCCACATCGGCCGTCGACAGCCGGGCGCTGGCCAGCGCCGCCCGGATGACGCGCTGCTGCGAGGGGCCGTTCGGGGCGGCGAGACCGTTGGACGCGCCGTCCTGGTTCAGGGCGGAGCCGCGGACCACCGCGAGCACCGGATGCCCGGCCCGCCGGGCGTCCGACAGCCGTTCCAGCACGACCATTCCGGCGCCCTCGGAGATGCCCATGCCGTCGGCCGCGGCGGAGAACGCCTTGCACCGTCCGTCCTGGGCGAGGCCGAGCTGCCGGGAGAACTGGGTGAACATGATCGGGATGGCGGTGACCGTGACGCCGCCGGCCAGCGCCAGGGAGCACTCCCCGGACCGGATCGCCTGGCAGGCCATGTGCAGCGCCACCAGCGACGACGAGCACGCCGTGTCCACCGTCACCGCCGGGCCCTCCAGGCCGAGCGAGTACGAGACCCGTCCCGAGATGACGCTGGTGGAGGTCCCGGTCATCAGGTGGACGTCGAGGTCCTCGTCCGTGCCGAAGCCGTAACCGGACAGCGAGGCGCCCGCGAACACCCCCGTCGCCGAACCGCGCAGCGACGACGGATCGATTCCCGCCCGCTCCAGCGCCTCCCAGCACACTTCGAGCAGCACCCGCTGCTGCGGGTCCATCGCCACGGCCTCACGGGGGCTGATACCGAAGAAGCCCGCGTCGAACCCGCTGGCGTCCGCGATGAACCCGCCCTCGCGTACCCGCGATATGCCGTCCGGATCCTGCTCGTACAGTTCCTCGATGTCCCAGCCGCGGTCGTCCGGAATACCGGCGACCCCGTCGGCTCCGTCGGCCAGCAGCTTCCAGAAGTCCTCCGGGGCCTGGACGCCTCCCGGGTAACGGCAGCCGATTCCGACGATCGCGATCGGCTCGTGGCTGCGCTCCTCGACCTCACGCAGGCGCTGCCGGGTGTCGTGCAGGTTGGCCGTCACCCATTTGAGGTAATCGCGGAGAGTCTCTTCGTTGGCCATCGGGTCTCACCATTCCAGTCTTTGAAATGCAAGCTTTACTGTCCGCAATTACCGGGAACCGCTTACCTGCCGAATTACCTGCCGAGTTCCTTGTGAATGAACTCGAATATCTCTTCGTCCGTTGCGGACCCGATCTTCTCCGCGACCGCGCGACGCTCCGAGGTGGCGCCGATCTCGCTCCACTGGGCGACCAGCCCCTGCAGGCGGTCGGTGACCAGCTGGTACGTCGTGTCGTCCGGCGCCGTCCCGGTCAGCAGCGACCCGAGCCGGTCGATCTCCTCGACCAGGGACCCCTGCGCCGGCCCGTCCTGGAACTCCTCGTTCCAGAGGAACTCGGCCAGGGCGACGGGGGTGGGGCAGTCGAACAGCAGGGTGGCGGGCAGCTTCAGACCGGTCGCGGCACTCAGCCGGTTCCGCAGCTCGACCGAGGTCAGCGAGTCGAAACCCAGGTCACTGAAGGCGCGCGTGGCCTCGACGGCCTCGGCCGACGCGTACTCGAGCACCTCTGCGGCCTTGCTCTGGACCAGCTTGACCAGCGTCCGGTGCTGTTCGGCCCGCGACAGCCCCGCCAGCTCCTGCTTCAGGGACGTACCCGCGTCCGCGTCGGCGGTCGCGTCGGCGTCGGCACCGTCCAGGGCCTGCCGGACCTCGGGGAGGCCCTCGATGAGCGGGCTGGGCCGCCGCAGCGTGAAGGTCGGGGCGAACCGCGCCCAGTCCACGTCCGCGACCGTCACCAGTCGCTCACCGGCGTCCAGGATCCGGCCGAGCGCCTGGACCGCGTGGTCCGACGCCATGGCGTGCAGACCGCCCCGCGCCATCCACGCGGCGGTGCCCTCGTCGGTCATACCTCCGCCGCCCCAGGGGCCCCAGGCCACCGAGGTCGCCGGCAGCCCCTCCGCCCTGCGCCGCTCGGCGAGGCCGTCAAGGAAGGTGTTCGCCGCGCCGTAGGCGGGCTGAACGCTGCTGCCCCAGGTCGCCGAGATGGAGGAGAAGAGCACGAAGGCGTCCAGGTCCAGGTCCAGGTCCCTGGTCAGCTCGTCGAGGTGCGCGGCGCCCGCGGCCTTGGCCGCCAGCACGGCGGCCGTCTCGGCCACATCCGTCTCGTCGACCGAGGTCGCCTGTCCGATCCCCGCGGTGTGCAGCACCGCGGACAGCTCGGGACCACTCGCCCTGGTCCAGTCGATCAGCCCGGCGAGCTGCGAACGGTCACTCACATCACACGCCACGACATCCACGCACGCGCCCTGGACGGCCAGTTCGGCGACCAGCGCCGGCACACCGGCGGCGACGGGCCCGGAACGACCGGTCAGCACCAGACGACGCGCGCCCCGACCGGCCAGCCACCGCTCCACATGCCCGGCGATCGCACCCGTACCACCCGTGACCAGCACACTCCCGCGCGGCACCCACTCCTCACCAACCGCAGCGGACTGAGAAGCCCGCGTCAGCCGACGGCCCAGCAACCCGGCGGAACGAATCGCCACCTGATCCTCACCACAACCGGCCACCACCGCGACCAACCGCGCACCAGCCACGTCATCGAACACCGCCGGCAGATCGACCAACCCGCCCCAACGCTCCGGGTGCTCCAGACCGACAACGCGCCCCAGACCCCACACCAGAGACTGCGCCAGGTGAGCCGGGGCCTCGCCCGGCCCGGCGGCCATCGCACCGGACGTCACCATCCACAGCGGCGCGTCCACTTCCGCGTCACCGAGCGCCTGCACGAGAGCGAGCGTCGCGGCCAGCCCTGCGGGCACCACCGGATACTCGGGTACGGGCGTCTCGTCGAGGGCCAGCAGGGACACCACACCGCCGATCCCGGCTGCCGGTGCCTCCGCGCGGATCCGTTCGGCCATCCGTTCACGGTCGGCCACCGCCGGGGCCTCGACGAGCACCACCTGGGCGCCGCGCGCGGTCAGCGCCGTGACGCATCCCCGCGTCAGCTCGGCCGCGGCCGGACCGGCGGGCGTCACGACGAGCCAGGTACCGGACAGCGTGCTCGCGTCGGGTTCGGGGACCGGCGTCCAGGTCACGTGGTAGCGCCAGTTGGCGGTGACCGACTTGTCCTGCTCGCGCCGCCGCCAGGAGGCCAGCGCCGGCAGCACCGCGCTGAGCTGCTTCTCGTCCTCGATCGCCAGCGTCTGGGCGATCCCCGCGAGGTCACCGCCCTCGACGGCGGCCCAGAACTCCGCCTCGGCCGCCGTGCTCGCGCCGTCCCCACCGGCCGGCAGCGCGGGCGCCGCCGACTCCAGCCAGTACCGCTGGTGCTGGAAGGCGTACGTCGGCAGGTCGACCGACTCGCCGGCGGGGAGGACCGTCTTCCAGTCCACCGGCAGGCCACCGACGTAGGCCTGAGCCAGCGACCGCAGCAGCCGGGACGCGCCACCGTTGTCGCGCTCCAGTGTGCCCACCGACAGCACGCCCATGTTCCCGGCATCTTCGGCGGTCTCGGTCACCGCGGCGGTCAGCACCGGATGCGGGGAAACCTCGACGAAGTCACCGTAACCGGCCCCCAGCAGGGCCCGAACGGCCTCTTCGAAACGGACCATCCGCCGCAGATTCGCGAACCAATACCCCGCGTCCACCTCCGGACCCGAAAGCCACTCACCCGTGACCGTCGAAACCATCGGAACACGGCCCTCCCGCGGCGTGATCCCGGCAAGCTCCTGCTCCAGCACCCCTGCCAGCGGCTCCACCACCGGCGAATGCGCGACGAAATCCGTCTCCGGAATACGCCAGCGCAGCACATGCCGGGCAGCCAGCTCCCGCTCGAACTCCGCCAACGCCCCCGGCTCACCCGAGACAACGACCGAGGCCGGACCGTTGACCGCCGCCACCGACAACCGCTCACCCCAACCCCCGGCAAGCTCCACCACCGCCTCCGACGGCATCACCACCGACACCATCGAACCCTCAACCGACAAACCACTCAGCGCACGAGAACGCACCGCCACCACACGCGCGCCATCCTCAAGGCTGAGCATCCCCGCCACCGTCGCGGCGGCAATCTCACCCTGCGAATGACCCACTACCGCATCCGGCGTGACCCCGGCCGCCTCCCAGACCGCCGCGAGCGACACCATCACCGCCCACAACACCGGCTGCACCACATCAGCCGCCACCATCTCGGGCGCACCCTCCGCACCCGCCAACACCTCACGCAACGACCAGCCGACATACGGCGCCAACGCCCGCTCACACTCCGCGAGACGGGCAGCGAACACCGGGCTGGACTCGACCAACTCCCGGCCCATGCCCACCCACTGCGAACCCTGACCCGCGAACACAAACACCGTCCGCACACCAGAACGCGCCACATCCGCGACAACAGACCCACCCGGAGCGCCCGAAGCCAGACCCTCCAGCCCCGCCAGCAACTCTGTCCGATCGCCACCGACGACGACCGCCCGATGCTCGAACGTCGACCGCGTCGCCGCCAGCGACCACGCCACGTCCACCGGCGCCAACTCCGGCCGCGCCTCAACCCACTCACGCAACCGAGACGCTTGACCCGCCAGTCCCTTCGCCGACCGACCCGACACCACCCACGCAGCCACACCCGCACTCAACACAGCAGGAGCGGCAACGGCACCCGTGCCGTTCGCGTCGCCGACGACGCCCTCGGGCTCAAGATCCTCGGCGGGCGGGGCCTCCTCGACGATGAGGTGCGCGTTGGTGCCGCTCATCCCGAAGGAGGACACTCCGGCGCGCCGTACCCGGCCGTCCGCCGACCACGGCACCGTCTCGGTCAGCAGCCGGACGTCGCCGGCCGACCAGTCCACGTGCGGCGAGCGTTGCGCCGCGTGCAGCGTCGCGGGCAGTTCCCGGTGCTGAAGGGCGAGCACCATCTTGATCACACCCGCGACACCGGCGGCGGCCTGCGTGTGTCCGATGTTCGACTTCACCGACCCGAGCCACAGCGGCCGGCCGTCCGTACGTTTCCGGCCGTACGTGGCGAGGAGCGCCTGCGCCTCGATCGGGTCGCCCAGCGGGGTTCCCGTACCGTGCGCCTCCACCACGTCGACCTCGTCGGCGCGCACTCCGGCGTTCGCCAGGGCCGCCCGGATCACGCGCTGCTGCGAGGGACCGTTCGGAGCGGTCAGGCCGTTGGAGGCGCCGTCCTGGTTGGTCGCGCTGCCGCGTACCACCGCGAGCACCTTGTGGCCGAGCCGCCGCGCGTCGGACAGCCGCTCCACGACGAGCATGCCCGCGCCCTCGCCGAGGCCCATGCCGTCGGCGTCCGCCGAGAACGGCTTGCACCGTCCGTCCGGAGCCAGCCCCATCTGCTGGCTGAACTGGTCGAAGAGGAGCGGGTTCGCGGCCACCATGACGCCGCCCGCCAGGGCCAGCGTGCACTCGCCCGAACGCACCGCCTGGCAGGCCAGGTGCAGCGCCACCAGCGACGACGAACACGCCGTGTCCACCGTCACCGCCGGCCCTTCCAGGCCCATGACGTAGGCCACCCGGCCGGACACCACACTGGTCGAGATGCCGGTGACGAGGTGGCCGTCCAGCTCGCCCTGGAGGCCGGAGCTCCAGCCGTAGCCCGACGCGGACGCGCCGGCGAACACGCCCGTCGCGGAACCGCGCAGCGACGCGGGGTCCATGCCCGCCCGCTCCAGCGCCTCCCACGCCACTTCGAGGAGCAGCCGCTGCTGCGGGTCCATCGCCACGGCCTCGCGCGGGCTGATCCCGAAGAACCCCGCGTCGAAACCGGTCGCGTCGTAGACGAAGCCGCCCGACCGTACGGGTTGCCCGGACGCCGCCCCCGCGCCGGTCCGGTCCTCGATGACCCAGCCCCGGTCCTCCGGCAGCCCGGAGATGGCGTCGGCGCCGGCGGCGATCAGGCTCCACAGCTCTTCGGGGCTCGTCACCCCGCCCGGGTAACGGCAGCTCATGCCGACGATCGCCAGCGGCTCGTCGCCGGCCGCGGCCGTGACCGGCACGGTCCGGGCGTCGTCGGGAACGCCCGCGAGCTCCGCCAGGAGGAACTCGGCAGCGGCCGTGGGGGTGGGGGCGTCGAACAGCAGAGTGGCGGGCAGCTTGAGGCCGGTGCCGGCACTCAGCCGGTTGCGCAGCTCGACAGAGGTCAGCGAGTCGAAGCCCAGGTCGCTGAAGGCGCGGGTGACCTCGACGTCCTCAGGCGACGGGTAGTCGAGCACCGCGGCGGCCTTGGCCTGGATCAGGCTGATCAGCGTCCGGCGCTGTTCGGCGCGCGACAGCCCCGCCAGCTCCCGCCTCAGCGACGAGCCCGCGTCGGCGTCGGCGTTCGCGTCGGCGTCGCCACCGTCCAGGGCCTGCCGGACCTCGGGCAGGCCCTCGATGAGCGGGCTGGGCCGCCGCAGCGTGAACGGCGGGGCGAACCGCGCCCAGTCCACGGCCGCGACCGTCACCGATCCCTCACCGGTGTCCAGCACGTGGGCCAGTGCCTCCACGGCCTGGTCCTGATTCATGACCAGCAGTCCTCGACGCAGCCCCTGCGCCGCGCCCTCTCCGTCGGTCATGCCGCCGCCGCCCCAGGAGCCCCAGGCCACCGAGGTGGCGGGCAGCCCCTGCGCCCTGCGGTACTCGGCGAGACCGTCAAGGAAGGTGTTGGCCGCGGCGTAGGCGGGCTGAAGGCCGCTACCCCAGGTCGCCGAGATGGAGGAGAAGAGCACGAAGGCGTCCAGGTCCAGGTCCCTGGTCAACTCGTCCAGGTGCGCGGCGCCCGCGGCCTTGGCCGCCAGCACGGCGGCCGTCTCGGCCACATCCGTCTCGTCCACCGTGGTCGCCTGCACGACGCCCGCGGTGTGCAGGACCGTGGACAGCTCGGGCCCGACCCAGTCAATCAGCCCGGCGAGCTGCGAACGGTCACTCACATCGCACGCCACGACATCCACGCACGCGCCCTGGCCGGCCAGTTCGGCGACCAGCGCCGGCACACCGGCGGCGGCAGGACCGGAACGACCGGTCAGCACCAGACGACGCGCGCCCCGACCGGCCAGCCACCGCTCCACATGCCCGGCGATCGCACCCGTACCACCCGTGACCAGCACACTCCCGCGCGGCACCCACTCCTCGCCACCCGCAGCGGGCTGAGAAGCCCGCGTCAGCCGACGGCCCAGCAACCCGGCGGAACGAATCGCCACCTGGTCCTCACCGCAACCGGCCACCACCGCGACCAACCGCGCACCGGCCACGTCATCGAACACCGCCGGCAGATCGACCAACCCGCCCCAACGCTCCGGGTGCTCCAGACCGACAACGCGCCCCAGACCCCACACCAGCGACTGCGCCGGGTTGGTCAGGGCCTCACCGGATCCGACGGCAACGGCTCCACGTGTGGCAACCCACAGCGGCGCGTCCACTTCGGCGTCGCCCAGCGCCTGCACGAGGGCGAGCGTCGCGGCCAGCCCTCGGGGCACCACCGGGTACTCGGGTACGGGCGTCTCGTCGAGGGCCAGCAACGACACCACACCCGCCGGTGCCGCGTCCTCCGCCCCCGTCGCCCGTCCGACGACGGCCGCCATCCCGTCCCGGTCCACCACTCCGGCCGGGACCTCGACGACCGCCACGTCCGCTCCGCGGGCGGTCAGCGCCGCCGCGCACTGGCGCGTCAGCCCGTCGTCGGCCTGCCGGGCGACCACCAGCCACCGGCCGGTGAGCACGGCCGGGCCGGGGTCCGCGACCGGCGCCCAGGTCACGCGGTAGCGCCAGTTCGCGCTCGCCGACCGGTCCCGCTCCCGACGCCGCCACGACGTCAGGGCCTCCAGCACCTCGCCCAGCTGCTGCCGGTCCTCCAGCTCAAGCACTTCGGCCATGTGCGCCAGGTCGCCGCCTTCGACGGCGGCCCAGAACCGCGCCTCGGCCGCCGTGCTCGCGCCGTCCCCACCGGCCGGCAGCGCGGGCGCCGCCGACTCCAGCCAGTACCGCTCCTGCTGGAAGGCGTACGTCGGGAGGTCCACGCGCTCGCCGGTGGGGAGGATCGTCTTCCAGTCGACCGGCAGGCCACCGACGTAGGCCTGGGCGAAGGAAGTAAGCAGGCGGGACGCGCCGGCGTTGTCGCGCTCCAGCGTGCCCACCGTCAGGACGCCGCTCACGCCCGCGTCCTCGGCCGTCTCGGTCACCGCGGCGGTGAGCACCGGATGCGGGGAGACCTCGACGAAGTCGCCGTAACCCGCTCCCAGCAGGGCCCGGACGGCCTCTTCGAAGCGGACCATGCGCCGCAGATTCGCGAACCAATACCCCGCGTCCACCTCCGGACCCGAAAGCCACTCACCGGTGACCGTCGAAACCATCGGAACACGGCCCTCCTGCGGCGTGATTCCGGCAAGCTCCTGTTCCAGCACCCCTGCCAGCGGCTCCACCACCGGCGAATGCGCGACGAAATCCGTCTCCGGAATACGCCAGCGGAGCACATGCCGGGCAGCCAGCTCCCGTTCGAACTCCGCCAACGCCCCCGGCTCGCCCGAGACAACGACGGAGGCCGGGCCGTTGACCGCCGCCACCGACAACCGCTCACCCCACCCCCCGGCAAGCTCTACCACCGCCTCCGACGGCATCACCACCGACACCATCGAACCCTCGACCGACAAACCACTCAGCGCACGAGAACGCACCGCCACCACCCGGGCGGCGTCCTCCAGCGACAGCATCCCGGCAACCGTCGCCGCGGCGATCTCACCTTGCGAGTGGCCCACTACGGCGTCGGGGGTCACACCAGCGGCCTCCCACACCGCCGCAAGCGACACCATCACCGCCCACAACACCGGCTGCACCACATCAGCCGCCACCATCTCGGGCGCACCCTCCGCACCCGCCAACACCTCACGCAACGACCACGGCACATAAGGCGCCAACGCCCGCTCACACTCGGCAAGACGCGCCGCGAACACCGGGCTGGCCTCCGCCAACTCCCGGCCCATACCCACCCACTGCGACCCCTGCCCCGCGAACACAAACACCGTCCGCACACCCGAACGCGCCACACCCGCGACAACAGACCCATCCGGAGCGCCCGAAGCCAGACCCTCCAGCCCCGTCACCAACTCCCCGCGCTCGACCCCCAACACCACCGCCCGATGCTCGAACGACGACCGCGTCGCCGCCAGCGACCACGCCACATCCACCGGCGCCAACTCCGGCCGCGCCTCAACCCACTCACGCAACCGAGACGCTTGACCCGCCAGCCCCTTCGCCGACCGACCCGACACCACCCACGCACCCACACCCGCCACACCCGCACCCAACACAGCGGGAGCGGCGACGGCATCGGCATCGGCTCCCTCAGCCGAGTCGCCGTCCGAGGCGGCCTCGTACGGCTCGCCGTCCTCGGCGGTCGCGTCCGGCTTCTCCCCGTCCTCGGACGGAGCCTCCTCCAGGATGACGTGGACGTTGGTGCCGCTCATCCCGAACGCCGACACACCGGCACGGCGCACCCGGCCGTCCGCCGACCACGGCACCGGCTCGGCCAGCAGCTTCACGTCGCCGGCCGACCAGTCCACCTGGGGTGTCGGCTCGTCCGCGTGCAGGGTCGCCGGCAGCCGCCGGTTCCGCAGCGCCAGGACCATCTTGATGATCCCGGCCATGCCGGCGGCCTGCTGGGTGTGTCCGATGTTCGACTTCACGGAGCCCAGCCACAGCGGGCGGTCCGCGGGCCGGTTCTGGCCGTAGGTGGCGATCAGCGCCTGCGCCTCGATCGGGTCGCCCAGCGGGGTTCCCGTGCCGTGCGCCTCCACCACGTCCACGTCCTGCGTGGACAGCCGGGCGCCGGCCAGCGCCGCCCGGATGACGCGCTGCTGCGAGGGGCCGTTCGGCGCCGTGAGCCCGTTGGACGCGCCGTCCTGGTTGATCGCGCTGCCGCGTACGACCGCGAGCACCTGGTGCCCGTTGCGCCGCGCGTCCGACAGCCGCTCCACCACCACGACACCGGCGCCCTCGGCGACACCCATGCCGTCGGCCGAGGCCGAGAAGGTCTTGCACCGTCCGTCGGGAGACAGTCCGAGCGACCGGCTGAAATCGGTGAAGAGCACCGGGGTGGCCGCCACGAACGCGCCGCCGACGAGCGCCAGCGAGCACTCGCCCGAGCGCAGCGCCTGCGCGGCCAGGTGCAGCGCCACCAGCGACGACGAACACGCCGTGTCCACCGTCACCGCCGGGCCCTCCAGGCCGAGCGTGTAGGAGATGCGGCCGGAGAGGATGCTCGTGGCGTTGCCGGTCATCACATGGCCGTCGAGCTCGCCTTGCCGGCCCGATATCCAGCCGTACCCGGACGCCGACGCGCCGGCGAACACGCCCGTCGCGGAACCGCGCAGGGTCGCGGGGTCGAGTCCGGCCCTTTCCAGGGCCTCCCAGGCCACTTCGAGCAGCAGTCGCTGCTGGGGGTCCATCGACAGGGCCTCGCGCGGGCTGATCCCGAAGAATCCCGCGTCGAACCGGGTCGCGTCGTAGACGAAATTGCCCGCCTGTACCTCGGGGGCCTTGGAGCCGGAGGGGTCGTCGGGGTCGCCGACGTCCCAGCCCCGGTCCTGCGGCAGGCCCGCGACCGCTTCCCGTCTGGCTTCCAGCAGTTCCCAGAGGGCCTCCGGGCTGCGTACGCCGCCGGGGAAACGGCAGCTCATGCCGACGATCGCGATCGGCTCGTCACCGGCCGCTTCCAGTTCGTGCAAGCGCTGCCGAGTCTCATGCAGATTAGCGGTAACCCGCTTGAGGAAGTAGCGGAGCTTCTCTTCGCTCACTTACGTCACCCCGTCGAGGAATTAGCGGCCTTCGCCTTGTCAGTAAATTCCGAGTTCTTTTCCGATAAAGTCGAAGACTTCGTCGTCGGTTGACGATTCCAGCTTCTCCTCAACGCCGGTGTCGGCGGTCCGCTCCTGCGCTTCCCGCCATTTCGCGAGCACGACTTCGAGCCGGTTCGTGATTTGGGCGGACGCGTCGTCGCCACTGAGCGTGGCGAGCATGTTCTCCAGCTTGTCCAGTTCGGCGAGCACGGGCCGGGCCGCGTCGGCCTCCTCGGTCTGCCCCGCCCGCAGATGGTCGGCGAGCGCGGCGGGGGTGGGGTAGTCGAAGAGGAGCGTGCTCGGCAGGCGCAGTCCGGTCGCCGCGCCCAGCCGGTCGCGCAGTTCGACGGCGGTCAGGGAGTCGGCTCCGAGGTCGCTGAAGGACCGGTCGGCCTCGACGAGGTCGACGCTCGCGTGGCCCAGTACGGCGGCGGCCTCGGTCCGGACCAGATCGATCAGCAGCCGGTCCTGTTCCGCCCGTGACAGTCCGGCCAGTCGCGCGGCCAGCGCGTTGCCGGCCTCCGCCTCGGCGGTGCCGCCGTCGTTCTCGTTCGCGGCCAGGACGTCGACGACCTCGGGCAGGCTCTCGATCAGCGGACTGGGGCGCCGCATCGTGAACGGCGGCGCGAACCGCGCCCAGTCCACGTCCACGACGGTCATCAGCCGTTCCCGGCCGTCGAGCACCTGGGCCAGGGCCTGGACGGCCTGTTCCGGTTCGAGCAGGCGCAGTCCGCGCCGCTGCATCTGCACCGCGCCCTCGTCGTCGGTCATCCCGCCGCCGCCCCACGGCCCCCAGGCGATCGAGGTGGCGGTCCTGCCCCGGGCCAGGCGGTGTTCCGCCAGGGCGTCCAGGTAGGAGTTGGCCGCCGCGTAACCGGCCTGCAGGCCGCTGCCCCAGGTCGCCGCGATGGAGGAGAAGAGGACGAACGCGTCCAGGTCCAGGCCCGCGGTCAACCGGTCGAGGGCGGCGGCACCTGCGGCCTTGGCCGCCATGACCGAGGCCAGTTCGTCCACCGTGATCTCGTCCAGCGCGGTCGCCTGCGCGAGACCCGCGGCGTGCATCACCGCGGTCAGCGGCGGACCGTCGGCAGCGATCCCGGCGAGCACTCCGGCCAGCGCGGTGTCATCGGCGGCATCGGCCGCGATCACCTCCACCCGCGCCCCGGCCGTCGCCAACTCGGCTGCCAGGCGCGCCGCTTCCGCCGCACCGGGACCGGACCGGCTCGTCAGCACGAGCCGCTCCGCGCCGCGTCCGGCCAGCCAGCGCGCCACGTGCCCGCCGATCGCGCCCGTACCGCCCGTGATCAGGACGCTCCCGCGCGGCTCCCAGCGCCCCGCGTTCTCACGCGGCCGTGCGGCCCGGGTCAGGCGGCGGCCGTGGATCCCGTTCGCGCGGATCGCGACCTGGTCCTCGCCGCACCCGGCGAGCACCGCGCGCAGCCGGACCGCGGCCCGGTCGTCGAAGTCGGCCGGCAGGTCGATCAGACCACCGCCGTGGTCGGGGTGCTCCAGCGTGGCGACCCTGCCCAGCCCCCAGGCCTGCGCCTGTACGGGGTTCGTCAGCGCCTCGCCCGGCGCGACCGCGACCGCGCCGCGGGTGAGCACCCAGGCCGGAGCGTGCACGCCGAGGGCGATCAGGGTCTGGACGAGCGTCTGGGTCCCGGCCAGGCCGTTCGCCAGCGCCGGGTGTGCGGGCAGCGGTGCCTCGTCCAGCGCGAGCAGCGACACCACACCGGCGACCCCGGCCTGCGGGAGCACCGCGCCGATCCGCTCCGCCATCCGCTGCTGGTCGGCCGTCTCGGCGGTCTCGACCAGCACCGCGTCGGCGCCCCCGGCGGTCAGCGCCGCCACGCAGCGCCGCGTCAGGTCGTCACCGGCCTGCTCCGGTGTGGCCACCACCAACCACGTGCCGGCCAGCGGACGGGAGTCCGGCTCGGTGACCGCTGTCCAGCCCACCTGGTACCGCCAGTTGGCGGTCACCGACCGGTCTTGTTCACGACGCCGCCAGGTGGCCAGCGCGGGCAGCACATCGCTGAGTTGCTTCTGGTCCTCAAGGGCCAGCGTGTCCGCGATCCGGGCCAGGTCACCGTCCTCGACCGCCGCCCAGAACTCCGCTTCGGCCGCGGTGCTCGCACCGTCACCACCCGCGGCGGGGCCGGCGGCCGGGGCGGTCAGGACACCCTTGGGCCAGTACCGCTGGTGCTGGAAGGCATACGTGGGCAGTTCAACGCGCTTGCCCGTCGGGAGGACCTTGGACCAGTCCACGGCCGCGCCGTGGACGAACGCCCGCGCCAGACCGGTCACCAGGCCGGTGACACCCTGTCCGGCCTGCTCCTTACGCCGCTGGAGCGGTACGAACACACCCTCATCGCCGCTACCGACACCGGCCACGGCATCCGGGCCGAGCGCCGACAGCGAGCCGTCCGGGCCGACTTCGAGGAACACCGACACACCCTGCGCCGCCAGCGCGGCCACCGCGTCCGCGAACCGCACCGCCTGCCGCGTCTGCGCCGGCCAGTAGCCACCCTCACACTCCGAGAGCACCTCACCACTCAACGCACCCGCCCACAACACGCGCGGACGCTGATACTCCAGCCCAGCCGCCACCGAAGCGAGCTCCTCCAACACCGGATCCATCGCCGGGGAGTGGAAGGCATGCGAGACCCGCAGCCGCCGCACCCGACGACCCCGCTCCCGCCAGAGCTCCACCACCCCGTCCACGGCACCGGCCTCGCCCGACACCACCACCGACTCCGGCCCATTCACCGCAGCAACCGACACGCCCGACACACTCGCCAAACCGGCGAGCACGTCTTCCTCGGACGCTCCGATCGCGGCCATCGCCCCGCCGGCCGGCAGGCCCTGCATCAACCGTGCGCGAGCGCCCACCAGTCGGCAGGCATCCGGCAACGACAACACACCCGCCACATACGCGGCAGCCACCTCACCGACCGAATGCCCCACCACCGCATCCACCGACACACCGGCAGCCTCCAACACCGCCGCCAACGCCACCTCGAACGCGAACAACCCAACCTGCGCGAACAAGGTCTGGTCGGACAACGACTCGTCCGCGCCTGCCGAGCCGAGCACGACATCGCGCACCGACGAGCCAACGTCCGTGCCCAACTCCAGCTCAAGCAGCCCGCAGACACGATCGAAGGTCTCGGCGAAGACCGGGCTCCCCGCATACAGACCCCGGCCCATACCCGCCCACTGCGACCCCTGACCAGCGAAGATCAGACCCACCCGAGCACCCTGCCGCGCCACACCCGACACCACCGAAGCAGCCGACACACCGGCAGCCAGCTTCTCCAGACCGGTGACGAAGTCCTCCCGGTCAGCACCCACCACCACCGCACGGTGCTCGAACACCGACCGGGACGCGGCCAGCGACGAACCGACGTCGGCCGGCTGCAGCTCCGGGCGGGCCAGCACCCATGCGCGGAGCCGGTTCGCCTGGGCCGCCAGGCCGTCCGCGGACCGGCCCGACACCACCCACGCGCCGACACCGCCGGAACCGACCACCAAGGGACCGACCGCCAAGGGGTCGTCCGCCAACTGGCCGTCCGCCGGCGCGCCGTCCTCCTCCGGAGCCTCCTCCACGATGACGTGCGCGTTGGTGCCGCTGATGCCGAACGCCGACACGCCGGCACGGCGCACCCGCTCACCGTCGGACGGCCACGGCACCGACTCCGTCAGCAGCTTCACGTCACCGGCCGTCCAGTCCACGTGCGGCGACGGCTCGTCCGCGTGCAGCGTCCGAGGCAGCCGCTCGTGCCGCAGCGCGAGCACCATCTTGATGATGCCCGCCATACCGGCGGCGGCCTGTGTGTGACCGATGTTCGACTTCACCGATCCCAGCCACAACGGCCGGTCCCCGGCCCGCTCCCGGCCGTACGTGGCCAGCAGCGCCTGCGCCTCGATCGGGTCGCCCAGCGGGGTTCCCGTGCCGTGCGCCTCCACCGCGTCCACATCGGCCGCCGTCAGCCGGCCGTTGGCCAGGGCGGCGCGGATGACGCGCTGCTGCGACGGGCCGTTCGGCGCCGTGAGTCCGTTGGACGCGCCGTCCTGGTTGATCGCGCTGCCGCGCACCACGGCGAGGACCCGGTGTCCCTCGCGCCGGGCGTCGGAGAGGCGTTCGAGCACCACCATGCCGGCGCCCTCGCCCATGCCCATGCCGTCGGCCGCCGCCGAGAACGCCTTGCTGCGGCCGTCCGCCGCGAGGCCGCGCTGCCGGGCGAAGCCCACCATCTCCCAGGGCGTCGCCATGACCGAGACGCCGCCGACCAGGGCCATCGAGCACTCCCCGGAGCGCAGTGCCCCGGCGGCCATGTGCAGGGCCACCAGCGACGACGAACACGCCGTGTCCACCGTCACCGCCGGGCCCTCCAGGCCGAGCACGTACGAGACCCGGCCGGAGATGATGCTGGTGGCGTTGCCGGTGATCAGGTGGCCTTCGGTCTGTCCGGCGCCGGCGTCTTCCCGGCCCGCGAGCTGGAGGCTGGCCAGCGCGTAGTTCGACGAGTAGCCGCCGATGAACACCCCGGTGCGCGAGCCGCGCAGCGACGCCGGGTCGAGGCCGGTGGACTCCAGTGCCTCCCAGGAGAGTTCGAGCAGCAGCCGCTGCTGCGGGTCCATCGCGACGGCCTCGCGCGGGCTGATCCCGAAGAATCCGGCGTCGAACCGGGTGGCCTGGTGGAGGAATCCGCCTTCGCGCGAGTACGTGGTTCCGGCGTGTGCCGGGTCGGGGTCGAAGAGGGCGTCCGTGTCCCATCCCCGGTCCTGCGGGAAGCCCGAGATGCCCTCGCCGCTGGCGGCCAGCAGGTCCCAGAGTTCCGCGGGGGTGTTGACCTCCCCGGGGAACCGGCAGCTCATCGCCACGATGGCGATCGGCTCGTCGTCGGCGGCGGCCGGGGCGTGCCCGTCCGGTGCCGTCGGGTTCTCGGCGAGGGTGCCGAGCAGTTCCGTCCGCAGGTGGTCGGCGAGGACCG
The DNA here is from genome assembly GCF_051386555.1 of Streptomyces sp. URMC 126. Classification (NCBI taxonomy): domain Bacteria; kingdom Bacillati; phylum Actinomycetota; class Actinomycetes; order Kitasatosporales; family Streptomycetaceae; genus Streptomyces; species Streptomyces sp. URMC 126. Next base: position 7,720 of record NZ_JBPQTX010000052.1, on the reverse strand, counting down.
TCGGGTTGGGGTAGTCGAACATCAGCGTCGCGGGCAGTGCGAGGCCCGTCACGGTGGCGATGCGGTTGCGCAGTTCGACGGAGGTCAGGGAGTCGAAGCCCATCTCGCTGAAGGCGCGGCCCGGGTCGACGTCGTCGGGCGTCCCGTAGCCGAGTACGGCGGCGGCTTCGCCCCGGACGGTGTCCACGAGCAGCCGGTCCCGCTCGGCCCGCGACAGGCCGGTCAGCCGCCGGGCGAGCTCGCCCTCGTCGTGCGGTCCGCCGCTCTCGGTGTGCCGTGCCGCCTTCAGTTCCTGTACGTCGGGCAGGTCCCGCAGGAGCGGGATGTCCAGGAAGTCGGCCTGCCCGGGGGCGGCCGCGAGGGCGGGCAGGTCGAGGTCCATGACGGTCAGGACGGTGTCCGGGCCCGCCAGGGCGGCGCCGAGGGCCTTGACCGCCAGGTCGGGGTCCATGAGGACTTCCCAGCGGTTGCGGCGCAGCCGCTGCCGGGCCGCGTCGGTGGCCTGGGAGACGCCTTCGCCGGCCCAGGGTCCCCAGGCGACGGAGAGGGCGGGCAGGCCCCGGGACCGGCGGTTCTCCGCCAGCGCGTCCAGGAACGCGTTCGCGGCCGCGTAGTTCGCCTGGCCCGCGCCGCCGAAGGTGGCGGCGGCCGAGGAGAACAGGACGAACGCGTCGAGTTCGCGGTCCTGGGTCAGTTCGTCGAGGTGGGCGGCGCCGGCGGCCTTGGCCGCGAGGGCGGTGGCGAGCCGGTCGGCGGTCAGCCGGTCGAGTACGCCGTCGTCGAGTACGCCCGCGGTGTGCATGACGGCGGTCAGCGGCGGTCCGCCCGCTCCGATGCGGTCGAGCTGTGCGGCCAGGTCGTCGCGCCGGCCGCTGTCGCAGGTGCTGATCTCGACGTGGGTTCCGGCGGTGGCGAGGTGGGCGGCCAGCCGGGCCGCGCCGTCGGCGGCGGGCCCCGAGCGGCTGGCCAGGACGAGGCGTTCGGCGCCGCGGTCGGCCAGCCAGCGGGCCACATGGCCGCCGACCGCTCCGGTGCCGCCGGTGATCAGGACGGTGCCGCGGGGTGTCCAGTCCCGGCCCGTCCCGGGCCGGGGAGCCCGGGTCAGGCGGCGGCCGAGGATCCCGGCGGGCCGGATCGCCACTTCTTCCTCGCCGCAGCCGGCGAGCACCGCGCACAGGCGGCTCGCGGCCCGGTCGTCGAGCACGGCGGGCAGGTCGATCAGGCCGCCCCAGCGCTCCGGCTGCTCCAGCGAGACGACACGGCCGAGTCCCCACGTCTGGGCCTGCGCGGGTCGTGTCAGCACGTCGCCGGGGCCGGTGGCGACCGCGCCGGCGGTGAGCATCCACAGCGGTGCGGTGATCTCGGCGTCGGTCAGCGCCTGGAGCAGGGTCAGGGTGCCGGCGAGGCCGCCGGGCACCTCGGGCCGGGCGGCGGTCGGCGTCTCGTCGAGGGCCAGCAGGGAGACCACTCCGGCCACCCGCGCCGGTTCCCCGCCGCCGGCGGCCGTGGCGGCGTTGTGCAGGGTGCGGGCGAGGTCGGCGGCGAGTCGCTCGCGCCGCGCCGTGCCCGCGTCGATCTCGACGATCTCGGTCCGCGCGCCCCGGGCGGCGAGCGCCCGTACGCACGCCCGTACCGGCTCGTGCGGGCCGCCGGCGGGGACGGCGACCAGCCAGGTGCCGGTCAGCGCCGCCGGCGCGGGGTCGGTGACGGGGGTCCAGGTGACCCGGTACCGCCAGTTCGAGGTGGCGTCGTTCTCCCGTTCGCGCCGCCGCCAGGCCGCGAGCGTCGGGAGGACCTCGGTGAACGGCCGCTGTCCGTCCAGGGCCAGGGTGTCGGTCAGGTGCCGCAGGTCCCCGCCCTCGACGGCCGCCCAGAAGCGGGCCTCGGCCGCCGTTCCCGCGCCGTCCTGGCCGGCCGCCGCCGGGGCGGCCGCGCGGGACGCGCCGAGCCAGTACCGCTGGTGCCGGAACGCGTAGGTGGGCAGGTCCGTGCGCCGTCCGGCGGGCAGCACCCGCGGCCAGTCGACGGCGGTGCCGCCCACGTGCACCCGCGCGAGTGCCGTGAGCAGGCCCCGCGGGCCGCCGTCCTCGCGGGACAGCGTGCCGGTGATCACCGGCGCGCCGGAGCCGGCCGCGCCCTCGACGGTCTCCAGGGTCTCGGCGATCCCGGTGGTCAGCACCGGCTGCGGGGACACCTCGATGAAGGTGCGGTTCCCGGCCGCGGCGAGTTCCCGGATCGCCTCGTCGAAGCGGACCGTGTGGCGGACGTTGGCGAACCAGTAGCCGGGGTCGAGTTCCGGGCCGTCCATCCAGCGGCATTCCACGGTGGAGAACAGCGGGATCCGCCCGGCCGCCGGTGTGATCCCCGCCAGGCTCTCGGTGAGTTCCCCGGCCAGTTCCGCCACTGCGGCGGAGTGCGCCACGAAGTCGGTCACCGGGAGCGGCCAGCGCATGACGTGCCGGGCGGAGAGTTCCGCCCCGAACTCCGCCAGGGCCTTCGTGTCGCCGGAGACCACGGTGGCGGCGGGCCCGTTCACCGCGGCGACGGACAGCCGGTCGCCCCACGGGGCCAGCAGTTCGCGTACCGCCGCGGCGGGCATCACGACGGAGAGCATGCCGCCGCCGGTGCCGAGCCGGGACAGGGCCCGGCCGCGCACCGCCACGACCTTCGCCGCGTCGTCGAGGGTGAGGATCCCCGCCACGGTGGCCGCCGCGATCTCGCCCTGGGAGTGGCCCACGACCGCGCCCGGTGTGACACCCGACGCCTCCCACACGGCGGCCAGCGACACCAGTACCGCCCACAGCGCCGGCTGCACCACGTCGGCCCGCTCCAGGGCGGGCGCGCCGTCCGCTCCGGCCAGCACGTCGGTGAGGGACCAGTCCACGTACGGCTCCAGGGCCCGCGCGCACTCGGCGAGGCGGGCCGCGAAGACCGGCGACGACGCGGCCAGTTCCCGTCCCATGCCCGCCCATTGGGCGCCCTGGCCGGGGAAGACGAACACCGGCTCGGTCGCCTCGGCGGCCGCGTTCGCCCCGGTGACGACGCCGGGGGCGGGCGTGCCGGCCGCCACGGCGGCCAGGCCCTTCGTCAGTTCCGCACGCCCGGTGCCGGTGACCACGGCCCGGTACTCGAACACGGAGCGGGTCGTCGCGAGGGAGCGGGCCACGTCCGCCGGGTCCAGCTCCGGGCGTGCCGCCACGTACTCGGCGAGGCGGGCCGCCTGCGCGCGCAGGCCGTCCGCCGTCCGGCCGGACACCAGCCACGCGCAGGTGTCCGGGGCGTCCAGGGCCGCGTCCGGCGCTCCGGCGTCCGCGGCTTCCACGGACGTCTCGTCGTCCGCGGGCTCGGGGGCCTCTTCGAGGATGAGGTGGGCGTTGGTGCCGCTGACGCCGAACGACGACACTCCGGCGCGGCGCGGCCGTCCGTCGGTCTCCCACGGTCTGGCCTCGGTCAGCAGCCGCACGTGGCCGGCCGTCCAGTCCACGTGCGGGGACGGCTCGTCGGCGTGCAGCGTCCGCGGCAGCTGCTTGTGCCGCAGCGCGAGGACCATCTTGATGAGTCCGCCGATGCCGGCCGCCGCCTGGGGGTGTCCGATGTTCGACTTCACCGAGCCCAGCCACACCGGCCGGTCCTCCGGCCGGTCCTGGCCGTAGGTGGCGATCACCGCCTGGGCCTCGATCGGGTCGCCGAGCACGGTCCCGGATCCGTGCGCCTCGACCACGTCGACGTCGGCGGTGGACAGCCCCCCGCCGGCCAGCGCCTCGCGGATCACCCGCTGCTGCGCGGGGCCGTTGGGCGCGGTGAGGCCGTTGGACGCGCCGTCCTGGTTCACGGCGGCGCCGCGCAGCACGGCGAGGACGGGGTGCCCGTTGCGCCGGGCGTCCGACAGCCGTTCGAGCACGACCATTCCGGCGCCCTCGGAGATGCCCATGCCGTCGGCGGCGGCGGAGAACGACTTGGACCGGCCGTCGGGAGAGAGCCCCCGCTGCCTGCTGACCCAGACGAACAGGTCGGCGGTCGCGGCCACGAACACCCCGCCGGCCAGCGCCAGGGAGCACTCCCCGGACCGCAGCGCCTGCGCCGCCAGATACACCGACACCAGCGCCGACGAGCAGGCCGTGTCGACCGTTACGGCCGGGCCCTCCAGGCCGAGGGTGTACGCCACCCGCCCGGAGAGCACGCTGGTCGTGGTGCCCGTCAGCAGGTGCCCGTCGAGGCCCTCCGCGGAGTCGACGGCGATGCCGTACCCGGCGAAGCTCGCGCCGGCGAACACCCCGGTCCGGCTGCCGCGCAGCGAGGACTGGACGATGCCGGCCCGCTCCAGCGCCTCCCACGAGGTCTCCAGCAGCAGCCGCTGCTGCGGGTCCATGGCGAGCGCCTCGCGCGGGCTGATCCCGAAGAACCCCGCGTCGAACGCGGCGGCGTCGTAGACGAACCCGCCCTGACGCACGTACGACGTCCCCTGCCGGTCCGGGTCCGGGTCGTACAGGCCGTCCAGGTCCCAGCCGCGGTCCTGCGGGAACGCCCCGATCGCGTCGGTGCCGGAGGCCAGCAGCTCCCACAGCTCCTCCGGGCTCCGCACCCCGCCGGGGAAGCGGCAGCCCATCCCGACGATCACCACCGGATCGTCGTCCGAAGGCGCCGCGCCCACCGCTACGACGCCGGTCGCCGGCTGCGCGCCCAGCAGTTCGGAGCGCAGGTATCCGGCGAGCACCGACGGGTTGGGGTAGTCGAAGAGCAGCGTCGCGGGCAGCTTGAGCCCGGTCACCGAGCCGAGCCGGTTGCGGAGTTCGACGGCGGTCAGGGAGTCGAAGCCCAGATCGCTGAAGGCCCGGCCGCTCGCGATGGCCTCCGGCGACGCGTACGCGAGCACGGCCGCGGCTTCGGCCTTGACCAGGCCGACCAGCGTGCGGTCCTGCTCGGCGGTCGGCAGGGCCGCCAGGTCCCGCTTGAGGGACGCGCTCGCGTCCGCGTCGGCCGTGCCGCTCGGGTCCGCGTCCGCGACGGAGTCGTCCAGGGCCCGGCGGACCTCGGGGAGGCTCTCGATGAGCGGACTGGGCCGCCGCAGCGTGAAGGTCGGGGCGAACCGCGCCCAGTCCACGTCCGCGACCGTCACCAGTCCCTCGTCGGCGTCCAGGACCTGGGCCAGCGCCTGGAGTGCCGACTCGGGGCTCATCAGCCGCAGTCCGCGCCGCTCCAGTTGCACTCCGTCGTCCCCGGAGCTCATCGTTCCGCCGTTCCACGGCCCCCAGGCGACGGACGTCGCGGGCTTCCCCGCGGCGAGGCGGCTCGCCGCCAGCGCGTCCAGGAACGCGTTCGCGGCGGAGAAGCCGGGCTGCCGGCCGCCGCCCCAGACGGCGGCCACCGAGGAGAACAGCACGAACGCGTCGAGGTCCAGGCCGGCCGTCAACTCGTCGAGCCAGACCGCCGCGTCCGCCTTGACCGCGAGCACCGGCGCGAGCTCCGCGACGCCGACGGCGTCGACCGGCCTGTCGTCGACGGCCTCCTCGGTGTGCACGACCGCCGTCAGCGCGGAACCGGTCGCACCGGTCCAGTCCACCAGCGCGGCCAGTTCGGCGCGCTCCCCTGTGTCGCACGCCACGACGTCCACGGAGCTGCCGAGGGCCGCCAGTTCGGCCGCGCGCACGGCGACACCGGGGGCGGCGGGGCCGGAGCGGCCGGTCAGCACCAGACGGGGCGCGCCCCGCCCGGCCAGCCAGCGCGCGACGTGCCCGCCGATCTCGCCGGTACCGCCGGTGACCAGCGCGCTCCCGCGCGGCGGACGGCCCGCCGGGGAACCGCTCGGCCGCGGTGCCCGGGACAGCCTCCGGCCCAGGAGCCCGGTCTCCCGGATCGCCACCTGATCCTCGCCGCCACCCGCCACCACCGCCGCGAGGCGAGCGCTCGCGCGGTCGTCGAAGTCGGCCGGCAGGTCGATCAACCCGCCCCAGCGCATGGGGTGTTCGAGACCCACGACGCGTCCCAGGCCCCACACGCGTGCCTGCGCCGGAGCGGCGGGCGCCTCACCCGAGACGGCCGCGACGGCACCGCGGGTGAGAACCCACAGCGGCGCGGCCACGTCGGCGTCACCGAGGGCCTGCACCAGGGCGAGCGTGGCACCCAGGCCGCCGGGGACGGCCGGGTGGCCGGGCAGCGGTGTCTCGTCGAGGGCCAGCAGCGAGACGACGCCGGAGACCGAGGAGAGCTCCACGTCCGGCGACGCCGCGTCGAGCGCCGCCGCCGCGTCGGCCCGGTCGACGGCACCGTCCGGCATCTCGACCACGACGGCCTCGGCCCCACGGGCGGTCAACGCCGCCGCACACCGCCGGATGAGGTCGTCACCGGCGGCCGCGGGCGCGGTGACGACGAGCCAGGTGCCGGACAGCGGACGCCGGGACGGCTCGACGATCGGCTCCCAGGTGACGCGGTAGCGCCAGTTGGCGGTGACCGATTTGTCCTGCTCGCGTCGCCGCCAGGAGGCCAGCGCCGGCAGCACCGCGCTGAGCTGCTTCTCGTCCTCGATCGCCAGCGTCTGCGCGATCCCCGCGAAGTCACCGCCCTCGACGGCGGCCCAGAACTCCGCCTCGGCCGCCGCACTCGCGCCGTCCCCGCCGACGAGAGCGGCGGACTCGGGCTGGTTCTTGAGCCAGTACCGGTCGCGTTGGAAGGCGTAGGTGGGCAACTCCACCGGCTCACCGGCGGGGAGGACCGTCTTCCAGTCGACCGGCAGGCCACCGACGTAGGCCTGGGCGAAGGAAGTGAGCAGGCGGGACGCGCCGGCGTTGTCGCGCTCCAGGGTGCCCACCGTCAGCACGCCGCTCACGCCCGCGTCCTCGGCGGTCTCCGTCACCGCAGCGGTGAGCACCGGATGCGGGGAAACCTCGACGAAGTCGCCGTAACCGGCCCCCAGCAGGGCCCGGACGGCCTCTTCGAAGCGGACCATCCGCCGCAGGTTCGCGAACCAATACCCCGCGTCCACCTCCGGTCCCGAAAGCCACTCACCGGTGACCGTCGAGACCATCGGAACACGGCCCTCCCGCGGCGTGATCCCGGCAAGCTCCTGCTCCAGCACCCCTGCCAGCGGCTCCACCACCGGCGAATGCGCGACGAAATCCGTCTCCGGAATACGCCAGCGCAGCACATGCCGGGCAGCGAGCTCCCGCTCGAACTCCGCCAACGCCCCCGGCTCACCCGAGACAACGACCGAGGCCGGACCATTGACCGCCGCCACCGACAACCGCTCACCCCAACCCCCGGCAAGCTCCACCACCGCCTCCGACGGCATCACCACCGACACCATCGAACCCTCAACCGACAAACCACTCAGCGCACGAGAACGCACCGCCACCACCCGCGCGCCATCCTCAAGGCTGAGCATCCCCGCCACCGTCGCGGCGGCAATCTCACCCTGCGAATGACCCACTACCGCATCCGGCGTGACCCCGGCCGCCTCCCAGACCGCCGCGAGCGACACCATCACCGCCCACAACACCGGCTGCACCACATCAGCCGCCACCATCTCGGGCGCACCCTGCGCACCCGCCAGCACCTCACTCAACGACCAGTCGACATACGGGTTCAACGCCCGCTCGCACTCGGCGAGACGCGCCGCGAACACCGGGCTACAGGCAGCCAACTCCCGTCCCATGCCCACCCACTGCGACCCCTGCCCCGCGAACACAAACACCGTCCGCCCACCGGACCGGGCCACACCCGCGAC